>JBLMYN010000286.1:0-17272 GCA_050258305.1 Actinomycetota bacterium | reverse complement strand
GCGTCCGCGAACACCGCCAGGCCAGTTATTGAGGTTGGCCAATTTGATGTTGGTGTCAAAGTCATAATCGGACCAGCCGGTGTTGCCGGTGCAGGACAGGCTCAGCCCGATACCGCTGTACGAGTACACGCCGTTGCTGATGCTCCATCCGCTGGCATTGCCGAGCGGAGAGATGATCCAGCCGTTGGCCAGATCGGTAAAGTTCTCCGCCATGTCCTGCGTAAGGACTGACAAGGTGACCGGAATACTCTGCGGCGAGTTGGCTATGCCGGTGGCGGAGATGATGACATGGCCGGTGTACTCGCCGGGCGGCAAACTGCTCGAATTGGCGCTTACGCTGATGCTTGCCGGCGTGGATCCTGAAGCCGCGGAAATGCCGAGCCATGACGCATCGGTGGTCGCGGTCCAGGTGAAAGATCCGATGCCTCCATTCTGGATCGTCAACGCCTGCGTTGGAGGATTGGGCTGCCCCACAAGCGCCTGGAAGCCCATGCTTGAAGGCGAAGCAACAATCGCCGGAGGCGGTACGATGACGTTCAGGGTTACGTTAATGGTCTGCGGGCTGTTGGGCGCGGAGAGCGACGTCACCTGGATGCTGCCGGTATACGTGCCTCCGGCCAAGCCGCTGGTATTCGCGGAGATTTGCAGAGTAGCCGGCGTAATTCCGTTCGCAGGCGAAACTGCAAGCCACGGCGCTGTGCTGCTTGCTGTCCACGCCAGTATGCCGGACGTGGTGCTGCCCAATTGAACGCTCTGCGGAGTCGGATTCGCGCCCTGGAAATTCCCGGAGAAGGACAGCGAGTTAGCTGAAAGAGTGAGCGGATTCGAAGTGACGGTTCCTGATGTCACCAGCACGTTGTCGAACGTGATCACCTGATTGGAAACATCCAGAGCGATCATGCCGCCGGGATTCGTCGCGTCTGTGGCTGTTATGGCCAGAGCGCCATCGAAGAACACCTGGATCTGGCTGCCCTGGAATGTCATCTTGACGTGATGGAATGATCCCGCAGTCAGTCCAACAGAAGCCTGCGCAAGCTGCGTGAATCCGGAGTCGATGTTCCAGGTAACGTTGCTGAACAGTTTGATCAGGCCTTCAGAAGGATAGAGCCAGAGCGTGTATGCGGCTCCTGTTGCAGGGTTGACACGGCCGCGAATTCCCCCGGGGAAGTCACTCGTTGTGGAAAGTTTGATGTCGGCCTCAACACTGTAGTCCGTCCAGGAGGAGTCGCCGGCGTAAACCTGCGTGTGGCCGCCACCGTTGTATTGCAGCGCGCCGTTGATTACTGACCAGTTGGAAGCCAGACCAAGCGGGGAGATGGCCCAGCCGGCCATGGTTCCATCGTTGAAATTCGACGAAAGCAGGAGGCCGGTGACGGTCAGGGACACATTGATCGTTTGCGGGCCGGTGGCGCCGCCGGAAGGGGTGACCGTGACTGTGCCCGTGTATGTACCCGCAGCAAGACCGATTGGATTGACTGACACCGATAACGTAGCCGGTGTGCTGCCGGAAGCGGCAGACAACACAATCCACGAAGCGCTGGCGCTGGCGGTCCAGCCAAGCGTTCCTGTTCCTTCGTTGTACACGTTTATAGGCTGCGCAGCAGGAGCGGGTTGGCTCAAAAATGCGGTGAAGCTTAAATTGGATGGGTTGGCCAGTAACGCCGGCGGAGCGCCCGGCATGGAAGAGCCGGGAAGATAAACCACGTCTGCCCAGTAATTGCTGGCTCCGAAACTGGAGGTCGGGAAGATGGGCGTGCTGCCATAGCTGAACACGCCATCCGCTCCGGAGATGCCGTCGGCGAGCGCATGCATTGGCGGGTTATCCACGCCATTAGTCCCGAAATAGCCCACGTCAACCGAATAATGCCCGGTAGAACTGAAGTAAGAGGCCACATACGTAGTATTGGCAGTTACAGGAACCGGATTGCTGAAATTGACTTGTTGCCAGCCGGATGGGCTTTCACTGGTAAATGTCGCCGACGCGAGCAATGCCCCGGTGCTTGACCAGAGATGCCCGATATGTGTTCCCGTGTTGGTAGACGCCTTGTAAAAGCGGATTCCAGTGATGTAGCCGTCATAGTCGGCCACAAACTTTACGCCAAACTCCCCGGAGCTCACATCTCCTCCGTCCACGGTCCCTGGTGTGGTCGAAGAGTTCCAAATGCTGCAGGGGCAATCATGGGCAGCGGCGAGCACGGAAATTCCAGATGATGGTGTTTCCATGTTGCCGCTGTCATCGGTGGCTCGGCTCATCAGGGTTGCGGTTCCCGCTGATTTCGGATTCCAGGCATATGACCAGCTCGCACGTCCGTTGGCCGGATGCCACGTTTGCCCTCCGTCCGCTGAGACCTCCACTCCACCGACAACGCCGCCAGTGTCCGCAGCCGTACCTGAAACGGTAACCGTCGTTCCTGCCTGCACAGTAGCGCCTGCCGCCGGCGAGGTAATGGTTGAATGCGGCGGCGTGATATCCGTGGACTTGGTTGCCGGAACCAGGCCCGGCTGCAGGGTTACGGGTTGCACGCCCATATCTGCAAATAGATTGACCGTGGCTTGCTGCATGTTGGGATCAGCCGGAAATCCCGGATAAAAGAGTGTGTCGTGGTCGGCATCCAGCCCCCATGCCCATTGCACCGTTCCTGCTCCGAAAACCAGTGCGCCGCTGGGAGCGCGATACAAAGTCATGTGGTGCGTGGCTGTGCCCGCGCCATAGGTTCCGCCGAAGTCAAGCAGGTAATCCGTGGTGAGAGGATACGATGCCGTGGACAGCCGGATGGCGCCTGCCGGCCGCGCGCCATTGTCTTCATCCACGTCCCATTCGTACCCCAGAGTTCCGCCGGGAAGAGTCCAGACTTGCCCCGCCGCCTGGCCGGCTACAGCCGTATTGCGCCAAAAACGCATTTTCCCATCGGCGGCGGGAATCAGGATGGAGAGAGCATTATTGTCCGCGCCAAAGCCATTCGCACGGAAAAGCTGCCCGGTGAGAGCGTTTTCAGGCCGTCCGCCGTCGGCAGGCGGACTGAATCGAGGATCGCGCCAGGTGCCTGTCCAAGTCGGAGGATCCAGTGGATCGATCACTGCATTTGCCAGAGTCTCCTTGTAGCAAACCAGAGTGCGATATGGAGTATTTGAGCCGTCTGTACTGTTTTCCCAGCGCGTTTTCCAGAAGAATTCATTGCCGCTGAAAAACGCCAGATTCACACCCGCGGCACGGGCGGCCTCTATGCTGGCTCGTTTGGGGCCCGAGGCATATTCATCATGGCCAACGGAGAGGTAGAGTTTGTGGTTGGTAATCAGGGCGCCATTGCGCGCCGCGTCAACGCTGGTGAAATAGCTGACGTCATAGCCGTTCGCTTCCAGAAAGAGAATCATGGGATACTCGGCGTAGAAGAACCAGGATGCGTTCTCGAAACTCCGCGTATCAAAAGGCCGGTTGTAACTGACTTTGAAAGCGCGCTGGGTCAGGTCGAACTCGCCATTAGGTCCGTAAAGACTGTGCCCGCCGTAGTCGTTGTACGCCTGCCAGGTCTCATCAGAGGTCTGAAACAGAATGTCAGAGTGGCTGGAATCATTGCGCACAATGAAGACGATGTGGCTGTCTCCTCCGGTATCGTCACGAATCAAATGCGCCAGATAGACGCCCGAAACAGCCGTCGCAGGCGCTTGCCATGAGGCGGATATCGCCCAATTCCCACAATCCAGGAGTTGAGTTGTGGCATCCGTCAGGCAGGCCGGCTGAGTTTGCGGAAGGCTGGCGGAGGGAACCAGATTTCCCGCGATCAGCCGCGCTCCGTTGCCCCCGTAGTAGCCAATACGATAAATGTCAAAATGATATTTTGTCGCCGGAGTGCTGATCTTGAAAAAAATCGTACCGCCCGCATTCACGCTGATGTCCGTGGCAAAGCCCTGGATGGTTGGATCGCCGGCCCCGTTGATGTCCCATACACTTGAGGGGGTGCCAGGGAGACAATTCTCCCTCTCAATCGCGTTCGCCGGAGCCGAACAACTGGCAAACGCCTTTGACGAACTGCAAACCAAGACACAGACAATGAGAAAGTATAACGACGGCCAGCGCATATTGTGCTTCTCCTTAAGCTATCGATCCACGCTATCGACCCACAGCTATCGATCCACTGGACAAAGAGCCCGATTAATCAGCAATTGAGCAAGTTTGCAGCCAATTTTTGCGTGCTTTGCCTGGCGGAACCCCTTTGCAACCTTCACCGGGCGTGTGTGGGACTAAAGCTGATTTTCAGAACAAAACCTCAGGAGGGCAGCAACTTCGAAAGGTGATTGTGCTTTGGCGGTTGAGAAAGCGTTACGTTCTATTCGCACCGCTTGCTGCCCAAAAAAGCGAATGCGGTTCCCGGCCGGGAGATCATGAGAATGTTTCTGGTACTCTTATGCAAGATGTTGCGACAGGGGAATGCAAGAGATTGCTCAACTCTTCCGCAGCCAGCCAGTTAGCCAGAACAGCTGAGCACACGCGCTCGCCACGCTGGATGGCCAGGAAACTGCTCTAAGGGTAAAAGCGATGGCCACGCTGCGAGCAACCGAGCGTGTGTCCACCGCGGTTTTTCGGCCAAAACGGTCAAATATGTGCGGAATCACTGGCTTCTTCAATAGCGGACCTCAGAACGCCGACGACATAAATACCACCATCCGGCAGATGGCCGGCACCCTCAGGCACCGTGGACCCGATGCCGGGGGCATATGGATCGACGCTGCAAGCGGCATAGCATTGGGGCATCGCCGCCTCGCAATCGTTGATCTTTCTCCCACGGGCGAGCAGCCAATGATTTCTGAATCAGGCCGCTACGTGATCGTTCTCAACGGCGAAATTTATAACTTCCGCGTGCTGCGCCGTGAGCTTGAGGCCAACGGTCATCGCTTTCGCGGGACCTCCGACACGGAAGTGATGCTGGCTGCCTTCGAAGAGTGGGGGGTTGTGGAAGCGGTGCCGAGATTCAACGGCATGTTTGCCTTTGCCGTCTGGGACCGCAGAGAACACATTCTGTACCTCAGCCGTGACCGTATGGGAGAAAAACCTCTCTATTACGGCTATGCCGGCAATACTTTTTTATTCGGCTCGGAACTCAAGGCCCTTGCGCGCCATCCGAAATTTCAGGGAGCAATCAATCGAGATGCCCTTGCGCTTCATCTCCGGCATAACTATATCCCTGCTCCCTATTCGATTTATCAAGGTATCAGGAAACTATCCCCGGGCTGCACCCTTACCTTACGGGCAAATGATGAGCCGCAGGTAAGCGAATACTGGTCTCTCAAGGACGCTGCACGACGCGGCATTGAATCTCCGCTGAGATGCAGTGCGGAAGAAGCAGTTGAACAGCTTGATGAGCTGATACGAGACGCTGTCAAGCTGCAGATGGTGGCGGACGTTCCCCTGGGGGCATTTTTGTCGGGCGGTTTTGATTCATCAACCATCGTGGGAGTCATGCAGGCGCTCAGCAATCGCCCGGTTCGGACCTTCACAATCGGCTTCTGGGAAAAGGAATTTGATGAAGCCGGATATGCCAGGGAGGTCGCGCGCCATCTGGGCACCGAACATACGGAGTTGTACGTCACGCCAGAGGAAGCGATGGCTGTGATCCCCAAACTGCCATGGTTCTATGACGAGCCATTTGCCGATTCTTCCCAGATCCCGACGTATCTCGTCTCACAACTCGCCCGCGGCGGCGTTACCGTCAGCCTGTCCGGAGACGGTGGGGATGAGTTGTTCGGCGGCTATCGTATCTATCGCTCCGTAATGAAAGTGAATGACACTTTGCGATGGGCTCCGCCCACACTGCGCCGGGCCGCCGCCTGGACTCTGGACGCGGCCGTTCGTACAGGCGCGCTTGATGGATTCCAGGTGAGAGACGGGAAATATGTCAGCGCCGGACAGTTGACGACGCGCCTCGGCAACTTTGCCAACGTGCTGCGCCTTCGGACGCATGAAGAGTTGTACCGCTACATGATGTCACAGTGGCGCAACCCTGCCGACCTGTTGCAGGACGTCCATGAACCGGACACGGCTTTTACTGATCGCGCGCGCATGCTCGATTTTCCTCACCTGTTGCAAACGATGGAGTACATCGACATGGGCTCGTACTTGCCAGACGACATCCTGGTCAAGGTGGATCGCGCAGCCATGGCGGTGAGTCTGGAGTCCCGCGTGCCGCTGCTGGACTATCGCATCGTCGAGTTTTCCTGGCGGACACCGGTCTCCATGAAATTACGCGAGGAGCAGGGGAAATGGCTGTTGCGACAGGTGGCTTACCGCTACGTACCCAGGCAACTGCTGGAACGTCCGAAAAAAGGCTTCTCGGTGCCGGTTGACATCTGGATTTGCGGCCCTCTGCGTGACTGGGCGGAAGCGCTTCTTGATGAAAGCAGGCTGCGGAACGAGGGTGTTTTTAATCCTGCGCCGATTCGCAAAATCTGGAAGGACCATGTGCAGGGAATCAAAAATTCCAATTCCCTGCTCTGGGACATTCTGATGTACCAGGCATGGCAGGAGACACGATGCACGGAACCCTGCACCGCTGACGCTCCGGTGACGGCGCTCGAAACGACGTGAACTTCACAGAACCCCTGGAGTTCGTTAGGAAGCCTTCATTTCTTGGGCGGAAGAGACATTTGCAGTCATCAGGGTTCATCGTGAGGCGCAAATCTTTTCACGCTCCATTCCTCCAATCGAACACCTCAGGAGTGACTGCATGCATTCGGGAAGGTGATTTTTCTGTGCTTCGAGCATTTACACCGGTCTGCTTTGAACGCGACTCCATGGCAAGAGAATTGCAACATCATGATCCAGAAATGGAGTTCATCATATGCGCAAACTGGCGAGCGGGAGCCTGATTATTGCGTTAGTTGGCGTTTGCGCGGCCTCAGTCGGCGGCCAATCACCCATTCTTGCCGCCTTTGGCGAGAGAATTCGCGCTTTCAGAGTGTCCGAGCCGCTACTGCTGCTGTTGCTCGGAATGTGCTTGATTGTTTCAGCCAGCGCCTTGCCACCACGACTGCGCGGGAGATTTCGAGCAAGAAACTCCGAATCCAGGCAAAATGGAATTCATCTGACTGAAGCGAAGGGCGTGCGTTCCGTTGAAATTAACCACGCTTCCATTGATATTCCTCCACAGAGCGGCCCTTCGACACACGATAGGGGTTCAGCGGCCGGCGCTGGAGATTGATCGCCAGAACCTCTGTATTCCTGCGGTAGCAGCGATTCTTCAGCTCGAAAGCACTTCTCAAATTAGAAAGTTTTTATATAAAGGGATCCGCATGCAGATTCTGCACGGTGAAAGCTCGCGGGCGTCTTAGAAAAAAAAGTTGCACATTAGAAAAGTTTAGGTTGCATTTCGAGGGGCTTGCGTCCTATATTGGCACAAGCACTTTAGTTACTGTACCAAAAGGCAGTATGTGTTAGTCCTAGTGGCCGGTTCGTTGTCTGTGCCAAACGTAACCCCGAAAAGCAACGTTTGGCAGAAGATGGCGTATCGACGGAAATCGGGCACATGGCAATGGGGTTTTTGTACCTTCAGGTATTTGGACCTTACCCACACCCGAGTCCGGATGTGCTGAATTTGAAAGTGCCTCCCCTTCCGGAGGAGGCGCAACCAGTTCCGCACGCGGACTCCGTACCACGGCTCTGTGAATTTCACGGAATCCCAACCATCGCCGGCTGGGATCACGCTAACATCTCGCCTTTCACAGTGAATTGCCCAGGGAGAAATCAATAAGTTCGATTTGAGAGTCTATGTGTGCAAGCAATCTCATCCGCATAAACATAGCGGGATGTGATCCTTGTCACAAACATCGAAGACGCAAAGTTCTAGTATCGGCTATGCAGCAAGTTTCACTTTCACGTACTGCTGGAGAAGAAGAAATTCTTCTTCAGGCCTGAAAGAAGATCGATATGTAACGAAAGCTTTCCCAGGTTCACTAAGCAGTAAATAGCGATTTTTGCAGGAGTAGCTAAGGCAGGCAATCAACGTCCGGCCTTCAGGAGTAGCAAGCTACTTGGAGGAGTTCCTCGCAAAATGAGTAAGTGCCACGACGGATGGACCGGCACCCAGTGCCCGGTCTGCCAGCAAATAACGACTTCCGGGAGCAATGATTCCCAGCACGACGGTGCGAATGCGGATCAGGTGCTTGAGGTTCGACCGCCTGAGCGCCGCCTGCGTGAAGCAGACGAGTCATCTCACGCAGTGGAGCCGGAATTTTTTCCCCTGGTATCGGCCGCCCACGAATTCAAGACGCCGCTTGTGGTGATGCTGGGATATGCCGACCTGCTGCGCAACGGCCAGCTAGGTCCCGTCAATGCAAAACAGCGGCACGTCCTTGGAGAAATCCAGGAAAGCGCAGAACGGCTGCAAAAACTCATTGGAAACCTTGTGGTTCTTTATGAATTGAGGACCGGAAGGCAGAAAAGCCAGACTGTTAACGAGCCGGCTGATGTAAACGAGTCTGTGACCGAGATCTTTAATTACTGGGCGCCCGCTGCCGGCAATCGATCGATCGAGTACATGATCAACTGCGCGCCAGGAAACCCGCGCGTGGTGGTTGATCCGCTGAAACTGCAGCACATTATTTCCAACCTCATTGAAAACGCATTGAAGTTTACGCCCGCCCACGGCCGGGTAACTGTCACCATCACGCCGTGTTTCTGGGAAAGACGCAAGGCGCAGAGCCATTTTCTGTTCAACATGGAACGCAAGATCAACGTGAAGATTGAAAACGCAGTTCGCATCGATGTCTCGGATTCTGGCCCCGGAATCGCTTCCGAATATCACGAGCACATCTTTGGGGACTTCGTTCAGTTGCCAGGGTCTTCCGCACGCGGCACCGGACTGGGGCTTGCCATAGCCCGGCGCCTTACCGAAGCGCACGGCGGACTGATCTGGGTGGAAAGTGAGCCGGGAAAAGGGAGCAGGTTTTCGGTACTGTTCTCACAAATCAGGTAGGAGAATGCATGAGCGCGCCAAATATTCTGCTCGTCGATGACGAACCGAGTGTACTTCGTTACACCACTACATTGCTGGAACTTGAAAACTATCAGGTGGAAACAGCCAACAGCGGTGAAGAGGCCATTGAACGCATGAACCGTGGCCCCGCGCCGAACCTTGTGGTCCTCGATCTGGTATTGCCCGGAATGGATGGATTGCAGACGCTGGAGCAATGCAAACGGATCCGCCCGGAACAGAAAGTCGTGATGATGTCCTGCCTGAACGACGTAAGCAAAGTTGTGCAGGCAATCAAGCTGGGAGCTTCGGATTACGTGACGAAGCCTTTCCAGGGTCCGCAGTTCCACGGAGCGATCCGGCGCGCCCTGGGCTCCAACCAGCCGGCAAATACACAGGCCACACGCTACTCCGTAAAGGGCGCGGAGATCGTAGAGAATCTCGACAACGATCTATTCTTCCTTGCCGCCAGCCCCGCAATGAAGCAGATCAGGGCGCAAGTGGCGTTGATTGCAAAAGTCGATGTACCCGTGCTTCTGCTGGGCGAGAGCGGCGTGGGTAAGGAAATCCTGGCAAGGCTGATTCATAAGATGTCCATTCGCGCGCATCGGCCCATGCTGAAAGTAAACTGCGCCGCGCTGCCGGCGGAGCTGCTGGAGAGCGAGTTGTTCGGCTATGAAGCGGGCGCTTTCACAGGCGCGAACAAGTCAAAACCGGGCAAATTCGAGCTGGCTCACAAAGGGACTATCCTGCTCGATGAAATCGGAGAAATGAATACAGCGCTGCAGGCCAAACTGCTGCACGTGCTGCAGGACGGTTCTTTTTCACGTCTCGGCGGCAGGGCCAACGTCTCAGTGGATGCGCGCATTCTGGCCGCTACCAACGTTGATGTGCACAAGGCGATCGCAGAGCGCCGGCTGCGCGAGGATCTCTATTACAGATTGAACGCCTTCACCATGACGATTCCGCCGCTGCGTGAACGGCGCGAAGAGATTCCTCTGCTGCTCGGCTATTTCATGAAGAATATGGCCCAGAACCTCGGCAAGAACCCGCTGGAGTTCTCCGAACGGCTGGTGCAGCAGTGCATGCGCTATCACTGGCCCGGCAATCTCCGCCAGCTCGGCAACTTCGTCAAGCGGTATCTCGTGCTTGAGGATGAATCCATGGTGATGCAGGAGCTTCTGGGCAAGGAAACGGCCGGCGATTCTGATGAACCGGCGCCCGCGACGTCCAGTGGAGGCCTGAAAGCCCTGGTGCGCGAGTTGAAAGATGATGCCGAGGCAAAGGAGATCCAGAGAGCGCTTGAGAATGCAAACTGGAACCGCAAGGTTGCCGCTGAAGCGCTGAACATCAGCTACAAGGCCCTTCTCTACAAGATCAAGCAGCACGGGCTGTCTCCTAACAACGGCCGGGACGGTGGATTCCATCTCCGTGCGGCCAGTGGAATGTAGGGTAAGGTCACAGGATGCCAAAGTATCTGGTTACGGGAGTAGCCGGCTTTATCGGGTCCGCGATTGCGAGGGCGTTGGTCGCGCGCGGTGAAAGTGTTCGCGGCCTGGATGATTTTTCAACGGGCAAATGGGAGAACATTGCCGAGATAGCCGGCGACCTCGATTTCCGCGAGGTCACGCTTCTCGATCCGCAAGGACTGGCTGCCGCGTGCAAGGATGTAGACTTCATCTTTCACGAGGCAGCAATTCCCTCCGTCCCGAAATCCATTATCGATCCATTGCGAAGCAACGCGGTGAATATTGACGGCACGTTGAATCTTCTCATCGCGGCCCGCGATGCCGGAGTCCGGCGCGTGGTGTATGCGGCTTCATCTTCGGCCTACGGCGAAACCGAGGTCCTGCCGAAGCATGAAGGCATGGCGCCTTCACCACTCTCGCCTTACGCTGTGCAGAAGTTGACCGGTGAATATTACATGCAGACGTTTGCCCGCGTGTACAAGCTGGAAACCGTGTCACTGCGCTACTTCAATATTTTTGGCCCCCGGCAGGACGGCAACTCGCAATATTCCGGCGTACTGGCCAAGTTCATTACCCAGATGCTCATGGGCGAGCGTCCAACGATCTTTGGCGATGGCGAGCAGAGCCGCGACTTTACCTACATCGATAATGCGGTGGCTGCCAACCTGCTGGCCTGTGAAGCCCCGGCTGAGCAAGTCAGCGGAAAGGTCTTTAATGTAGCCACGGGCAACAGATCGTCACTCAAGGAAACGTACAGCATCCTGCAGAAGATCACCGGCTCGACTGTGGAGCCCCTATTTGCGGAACCGCGCGCCGGCGATATCAAACATTCGCTTGCAGACATCAGCCTGGCCAAAAAATTCCTGGGATACGCGCCGCGAACCGGCTTTGAAGAGGGATTAAGGCGTACCGTGGAGTGGTATATGACAAGGTTGCCGGAAACAGTAAAGCCTGGCGCGTCCGGTTAACGGCTATTCTTATCATTCCCCGCGTTTCTCAGGTGAATCTTGCCCTGTGCTCTTTAAGGATGCAGCGGTCCATAACCACCTGCATGCCGGCTTTGCGGGCCTTTTCAGCGGCGGCTTCATCCACAACGCCTTCCTGCAGCCAGATGGCAGGAACTTTGAGGCGAATCGCCTCATCCACCACCTCGGCTACGTGTTCGGACCGGCGGAAGACATCAACAATATCGATTTTTTCCTGGACCTCAGTGAGCGTGGCAACAGCTTTCTCGCCGAGCGCGCCCCGGATGGTGGGATTCACGGGAATGATCTTGTATCCGTGGCTCTGCATGTACGCGGATACCCCATAGCTCGGCCGCAAAGGGCTGTCAGAAAGCCCGACGACAGCAATGTTCTTCGCTTTCTTCAGCAGGTTTCCTATTTCATCATTGGCGCTTGCACTCACGGTTAGCTGCCTCACAGTTATCGATTTTAAGAAAACTCAAGCACGCTTAAAACATGGATCTTATCTATGCCTGCTCCGGACGGCCACAACCGGACGCTTGCCCCTTTTCAGGCTCATGTGCCGATTTATCCCGGCGCTTCGCTGTCCCCTTTTCTTATCCGAAAAGATGAACCTGTACTGTCTGTCTGCCCTGTTTGTTGTCACGGCTCCGGGGGATTATCTCGATCTATTTTCCTGATAAATATCTTCAATACCAGCGCCATGAAGAATAGATATCCGATGTATATACCGAACATCAACCAGCGGAGTTTGATAAGCCGATCCTCCAAACCTATCCATATCGCAAAGCTCAGGTATGGAATTGCGAGGAGCAATGCCATGCCGACAATTTTGAGGCTTCGCTTTTGTTGTTGCGGTGTTTGTTGTGAATATGGAATCATGATTTCAATATCTCAAGGTTTGCAGTTACCAGATCTCCTTTCCGCCGCTTCCGTCATTATTCTCAACGTTTCCCTTATCTGCTTGTCGAATGAGCTGAAATGCGTCGTATGCAGTTGGGGAATCTTCAACCGGATTCGCAAACGTATCGATTTTCTCTGTGAACCTTGAGATGTGAAGCGTTCCCCAAATATCAGTCTTTGGTTCTGCCGCCGGACATTGCTTTTTCCCGGTAATACTTGGCGGCCAGCGATCGAATCGTCTCAGAGACATTTCTGCTGCGCTGCAGGCTCTTGAGGTCAAACACCATCAGCATTTTCACCAGAGGAAGAGCAACGTCCACGGGCGTCTTCGGATTCTGGACCAGGTTCCGCATCACGGCGTAATTCCTCATAAAGCGGCGATTGCGGGAGATTTCGCGGAGGACATTATCATGGACGTTTTTGGCAGAGGCGAACACCTCCACTTCCGGTTCGGTCAGCTTGGGGGAGGCAAGCACGGCATTCTGTACAATCCTGGCCCCATCACGAATCAATACGGCACGTTCTTCCCTGCCCCCGGTAAACGCGGTCTTCACGCGCTCTGAGGCCGTCATCCGTCCCAGCCTCTGCAAAAGAGTGAGCCTTTTTGCGTCCGCGGGTGGATTGACGTTTTTCGACTTGTCCCCGGCAACTCCGGCCGCCGCACCCGTCTCGTCTGCCGGTCCGGAAACTGGCGCAGCTTGCGGCTCAGCCGGGCCCTGTTCCGCTGACGGAGTTTCATTGTCCCCCTGCACCAGTTCGAAGGCCTTGCCTTCCTCCGCAGCAATTTCGGCCGCATGTTCCTGTTCAAAGCTGCGATGCAAAGCTTCGGTTTCGGCGTCCACAGAGGATTCTGTTTCTGGAGCAGGCTCGCCTCTCAGTTCGCGCAATTCATCAGGGCCGACGTTGGGATTGGCCCCGAGCGCTTCGATGATCGCGTATGACTTGCGCACGCGCGGGCTGGCCAGCAGCATGGCAACGATCTCGCGCGGAGATTCTGCGGCAAGCTCGATCAGCAGCGATTCCACGATGGAAGGATTTTCAATCAGAGCCGGCATGAGAGCGGGACGGCGGTTTTCCGACGACCAGTAATAGCCCAGCACTTCCGGCGCAGTCTGTGGGTCCGCCACAATCGTCTGCGTTGAAATCAGATCAAAGCTCGCCAGTGTCATCCGGGCGTCCTGTGCAAATAAAGGGTTTTGCGTCAGGTAAACCAGGATCTCCAGCATCTGATCGACGGATACCGGCAGCGCCCCCTTTGCAGCGGTGCGCATAACACTTGCAGGGACAGCGTTGCGCTTTATCATTTCGAAAATAGTCGCCATGAATTAGAACTCTGCGGTCATCTTGACCTATCTCTTACAGAGTGCTGCGATTGTTGTCCTAAGCCACGTTAGCTCCGCCTTCTCCCTGATTGCGCCGGGCCATCAGGTACGCACGGATAAAAAGATTCAGATCGCCATCCAGCACGCGATCGACGTCGCCAACCTCGGTTTTGGTGCGATGGTCCTTGATCATGCGATACGGCGCCAGGACATAAGAACGAATCTGCGAGCCGAAATCAATATCGAGCTTGGCGTCTTCCACTTTCTTGGTCGCCTCGCGTTTCTTCTCCAGCTCATATTCGTAGAGCTTGGAGCGCAAGATCTTGAAAGCCTTGTCTCTGTTCTTGTGCTGCGAGCGCTCGTTCTGGCAGGCCACCACAATTCCGGTGGGCAGGTGTGTGATGCGCACGGCGGAATCGGTGGTATTCACATGCTGGCCGCCCTTGCCGCCTGACCTGTAGGTGTCAATGCGAATTTCCTCAGGCTTGATCTCGATCTGGATGGAATCATCAATTTCCGGAGAAACAAAGACACTGGCGAACGAGGTGTGCCGGCGGCTTTGCTGGTCGAAGGGCGAGATGCGAACCAGCCGGTGCACGCCGATTTCACTGGTGAGCAGCCCATAGGCATAATCGCCGCTCACGGTGAAGGTTGCCGATTTGATGCCTGCTTCTTCGGCCGGCTGATACTCCAGCACTTCCGTGGCAAAGCCCTGCCGTTCGGCCCAGCGCAGATACATGCGCAGGAGCATCTCCGCCCAGTCCTGCGACTCGGTGCCGCCGGCTCCGGGATGGATTGTCACGATCGCGTTGCGCATGTCGTTCTCGCCGGAAAGCAGAGTCTGCGTTTCCAGTTTTTCCGCGATGCCGCGCAGGTCGTCGATTTCTTTTTTCAGCTCCTCATTCACAGATTCGCCTTCGCGGGCGAGGTCAAAATAAGCGGAAATGTCCTCAACCCGCCGCGCCAGGTCCGTATCCATGGCCAGCGAACTCTCCAGCCGCTTGCGTTGCCGCATCAACTGCTGCGACTTTTCCTGGTTCGACCACACGCCGGGGTCGGCAATCTGTTTTTCAATGTCGGCTAATTGAATGCGCAGTGAAGCTGCGTCAAAGATAGCTCCGCAGGTCCGCGACCTTATCACGAATAGAGGCGTATTCCCGTTCTAATTCTTCAATCTCAACCATAAATCTTTCCTGTCTTGCCGCACCTGGGTATTCGTTGAGGAGGCGCTTAAACCGGGCGGGCTTCAATCATGGTATGCGCCCGAATACGGGTACGGATAAAGAGAACTAATATTGAGATTACCACACATGTCCAGGCAAATAGGTCGCCGTAGCGAACGTAGAACGTGGTCTCGATTTCCGGCGAAAAAGGCGCAAGCATGGCGGCGCGCACGTTCCGCGGCAGCCGCTTTACGATCCTTCCGTAAGGATCAATGGACGCGGTAACTCCGTTGTTGGTGGCAATCAGTACCCAGCGATGGTTCTCAATGGCGCGCATGCGGGCCATCTCCAGGTGCTGGAAAGGGGCGCCGGTTTCGCCGTACCAGCCGTCATTGGAAATGTTGACGAGCACGTGAGCGCCGTTGGCTGTGAACTGGCGGACTTCGTCAGGGAAAATGGATTCGTAGCAGATGAATACGCCAACCCTGGTCCCGTCAATATCGAAGACTTTGCGGTCTGTCCCCCTGGCAAAGTCGCCGACCTCACGAGTGAGCTTTTTCGCAAAGAACAGGTAATCCTGCATGGGCACGTACTCGCCGAAGGGAACCAGGTGGATTTTGTCATAGTGGCCGAGGAACCGTCCATGCGGGCCGACGATCAGCGCGGAGTTCAGCAACTGCTGGCTGCCGGGCACCTTGCTTTCGGCGGTGCCGATGCTGCCGATGACGAGATAGGAGTTGGTATCGCGCGCGATGGTGGCCAGCCACGGCCGCAGCCTGGGATCGTCAATAAAAAACGGCGCCGGCGACTCCGGCCAGACGATCAACCCCAGATCATCTGCCGCGGACCGGTTCGGCGGAACGCTGAGCTGGGCGAGAGACCCAATGGTCTGATCGTAGAGTTGTGGAGTCCACTGATCAGGATCGAGCACCGGGACGTTCTCCTGCACGAGGAGGGCTTCTTTGGTTGCGGGAAAAGGTTCGGCCTTGGCGAATACGCCCATCTGCAGGGCGACGGCGGCCGCGGCTGCCGAGATGAGCAGATTGAGGCGACGCCTGCCGTAGAGAAGCAGCCCGGCGGCAAAAGCGCAATTCACAAGCATCACCGCAAAGGAGAGCCCGTATACGCCCGTGACTTCGGCGATGCGCGCAAAAGGGATGTTGTTGACCTGAGCACTGCCCAGCGGCAGCCATGGTACGCCGGTTACACGATCACGGAAATACTCAATGGCTACCCAGAAGAACGGGGCCAGCAACAGCGGACGCCGGTTCCCGAGCGACGAGCGTCGCGACATGAGGACCACCAGGCCGCCAAAAGCCCCGTGATGAAGGCCCATGATGAGGGCGAAACCCAGGGTGATAAGGCTGGCGGCAAATACATTCAGGCCGCCGTAGCCGTTCATTACCGGGTAGATCCAGTAGCACGTTCCAAGATAGAAGAGGATGCCGCAAAGCCAGGCAATGAAGACTCCCTGCTTCACGGTAAACGGGCGCAGAGAGCGGCCTTCAGAATCCACCAGTTCGCCCTCGCCGCCGCGCCCGCGCAGCAGCGCATAAATCAGCGGTGTGAAGCAGATCCAGCTCAGGAAAAAAAGTGACGGTTTGGGAAAAACAAGGATCTGCAGCGCGCTGGAAACACACGCCAGCACCCAGGCCCTGGTTGGAATATTGCGCACTGAAAGAAATTTTAACAAACGGGTGTAACCGGGGCGGACAACGCGGTTTTCGGAGCGCGCCCTTCCCGCAGAGGGGAGCCGCAGCTTACCCTCTTCAGCAGTCGATTTCCGTGATTCAGGATTTTTTGATTCCACTCTCTCTTGAGGACTACAATGAGCAAGTTGTGAATTTCATGGTCCATTATATTTTGCCGGTGTTCAAATATCTCTTCTTCATCGGCATGCTGGGCGCGGTGCCTGTGATTCTGGTCACAGCCGTGAAAACTGCGCAAAGCATGTTCGAGAAGGATGAACCGGCCCAGGACCAGAAGGCTTAGAGAGGAACCAGGCTCGAGTTTCGGCCCTGCAAACCGTCTACCGGTTGCAGGGTCCGTTGTCTCTTTTAGTCATGTCAGCAGGCTCCGGAGCTGTCCCTCCACAATCAAACCGCGTTCGCATCGTGGTCGCCACGTCAGTGATGCTGACGTTCATTTCTTATTGGCGCGCAGCCGCGATTGTACTCAACGATTTGGGCTCATCGGCCTTCTATGCGGGCGGTATTGCCGAGCAGGCCGTGGGCAAATCAGCGCCATGGTTCATCCTGGGCGTAATGTTGTTCGCCTTCGCGGTGCGCTCCGTCTACGTGGAAAGCTGCTCCATGTTCACGCGCGGCGGGGTCTATCGCGTGGTGAAGGAGGCTCTGGGCGGTACCTTCGCCAAACTCAGCGTTTCCGCCCTGATGTTCGACTACATCCTTACCGGGCCGATTTCAGGAGTTTCGGCCGGCCAGTACATCGCCGGGCTGATCAATGAAGTTTTCACTTCGGCTCAGG
>JBLMYN010000285.1:0-4732 GCA_050258305.1 Actinomycetota bacterium | reverse complement strand
ATGTTCCCTTCTTCAGTATCTCCGGTTCCGATTTTGTCGAGATGTTCGTCGGCGTAGGCGCGAGCCGCGTGCGTGATCTGTTCGAGCAGGGCAAGAAAAACGCCCCCTGCATTATCTTCATTGACGAAATTGACGCTGTCGGCCGTCACCGTGGCGCGGGCCTCGGCGGCGGACACGATGAGCGTGAGCAGACCCTGAACCAGTTGCTGGTGGAGATGGACGGCTTCGAATCCAACGAAGGCGTAATCCTGATTGCCGCAACCAACCGCCCTGACGTTCTCGATCCAGCGCTGCTCCGCCCCGGCCGTTTCGACCGGCGGGTGGTGGTGCCTCTGCCCGATGTTCGCGGCCGTGAAGAAATCCTGCGTGTGCACACCCGCAAGATTCCAATTGCCGATGACGTTGATCTCTCGATCCTCGCCCGCGGTACTCCGGGATTCTCCGGCGCAGAGCTTTCCAACATGGTCAATGAAGCGGCGCTGAACGCTGCTCGATGCAATCGCAAGTCAGTGCTCATGTACGACTTTGAGTTGGCCAAGGACAAAGTCCTGATGGGCGCCGAGCGCAAGAGCATGCTGCTGACCGACGAGGAAAAGAAGGTCACGGCCTACCACGAAGCGGGGCATGCGATTGTGGCAGCGCTGATGCCGCACGCAGATCCATTGCACAAAGTGACGATCATTCCCAGAGGGATGGCCCTGGGCCTGACCATGCAACTTCCTGAAACCGACAAACACAACTACACGCTCGACTATCTGGAGACCCGTATCGCTGTCATGATGGGCGGCCGGCTGGCGGAAGAAATCTTCCTCAACCAGATGTCCACCGGCGCAGGCAGTGACATTGAAAGCGCGACCGATATGGCGCGCAAGATGGTCTGCGAGTGGGGCATGAGCAGCCTGGGCCCGCTCACTTTCGGCAAGAAAGATGAGCAGATCTTCCTCGGCCGGGAAATTGCTCAGCATCGCGATTTCAGCGAAGAAACCGCCAGGCAGATCGACTCCGAAACCCGGCGCTTCGTGAACAGCGGATATGAGAACGCCAAGAAGCTGATTCTCGAAAATCGTGACACCCTTGAACGCATCGCGCAAGCGCTGCTTGAGCGCGAAGTGCTCGATGCGAACGAACTCAAGATGATCATCGAAGGCAAGCAGCTTCCGGCCCGCGTAACTCCAAACAAGGGAGATGACGGGGTTCAGCAGGTGCTGCGGCCTGAGCCAGGCCGGAGCCCCGGGATTGTTCCCGGCAAGCCTTCACCTGCATAATCGCTTTTGAATCATCGCTTTACGGGCGGCTGCGGCCGCCCTTAATTTTTTTGGATTAAGGCTGCCCGGCCACTTACGGTCAGCATCCTATATTTCCAGAGTAGATGCTGCACGGTCCTGAACTGCTGCTGGAAGTTACGGACTGAATCAAGTTATTTCGCCCTCCGTGCTTCCGCTGAGGAGGTTACTGCGTATGTCAACCGCGGTGAGGCTTAAGCCCGCTCTGGGGAAGGCCTCTGCGTCCACGGTCGCCGCCGCTGTTTTCCAGCAAAACCACTTCTTTGTTCATCATGCGCGGCTGCCCTGGTCTTCCCGGCTGTACTTCCACGACGAACGGGGTCGGACTCTGGCCTTTGTCCGCAACGCAAAATGCGAATGGAACAAGGGTATTCGCGTGTTCACAGACCCAACCCTCAGCTTTGAGCTTCTGGCGATCAAGCCAGTCAGGGATGCGGAGCCAGGCAGGCACTTCAACGTAATCGACTCCGTGAATTCTGACATCGTGGGCCGGGTAAGGCATTTGCCTACACCCAGGCTGCAACGGCAGGAGTGGCAACTGCTTGGGCCGGCTCGCAACGAGGTTTTCGTGATTCGGGAAGACTCGGCCCTGCTGGGCCTTATGCAACGCTATCTGGCCGTATCAGTTCCTCAGAGTTACACGTTCACTGTTGCCCAGGATACATTCGGAAGCGCGGTTCGGGTGAGGGGCTTGTTTTCGCCGAATACGGAAATTGAGCTTGGTGGTGATGGTGCAAAGCCGGTAGACCGCAGACTGGTTGTTGCGGCATTGGTGCTTATCCTTGCCCGGGCGTAAGGCGGGTGGCGTTATGCCACCTGGATCAGCGGCTTGCTCGCAGGTAAGACTTCCCCAATTTCGGCTGCTGCCACGTTTTCGTTTTTAAGTCTCTGTACAAGATTGGAGGCGTCTTCAGGCCGCACCGAGATCAGCAGGCCCCCGGCAGTCTGGGGATCGAAGAGCAGCGTTTTGCGGTCCTCCGGCACGCCCGCCCCATACTGGACCTTGCATTCGGCAAAATCCCGGTTGGCGTTCAGGCCGCCCGGGATGAACCTGGCGCGAATGCACTCCATTGCCCCGGGCAGGGAAGGCACTTCTGCGGAATGAATGCGAATGCTGACGCCGCTTCCTGACGCCATCTCTCTTGCGTGGCCAATCAGTCCAAAGCCCGTGATATCAGTGGCCGCATGCACCACAGCCCCGGATGCGCCTGCGACCGTTGCGGCTTTGGCATTGAGCGTTGTCATTGATGTGACTGCCGCATCCACCCATTCCTGCTTTGCTTCGCCCTTTTTGATGGCAGTGGAAATTACGCCGGTGCCGAGGGCCTTCGTGAGTATCAGCCTGTCTCCCGGCTGCGCCCCGGAGTTGCTCCACACGTGTTTGGGATGGATCATTCCCGTGACGGAATAGCCGAACTTGATCTCTGGATCGCGCACGCTATGGCCGCCGATGACCACGCAACCTGCTTCCATCATCTTAGAGAGCCCGCCAGCCAGGATCTGCTCCAGGACCTCCAAATCGCCTTTGTCCGGGAAACAGACGATTGCCAGCGCGCTTAAGGGCCGTCCGCCCATCGCATACACATCGCTGAGAGAATTCGTCGCCGCGATCTGGCCGAACGTATGCGGATCATCCACGATGGGGGTGAAGAAGTCCACGGTCTGGACCAGGGCTTGTTCGGCGGAAATTTTATACACGCCCGCGTCGTCGGCTTTGTCAAAGCCGACCAGGACATTGGGATCATGCTGCCGGGCTAATTTCCCAAGCACCGCGTCCAGCGCCGCCGGACTCAGCTTGCTCGCTCAACCAGCGGCCTTTACCTGCTCCGTGAGGCGGACGGATTTTACGGCTTCTGCCATGGATTCATTCTAGCAGTGAGTATTCCACAGTCCGAGATCAGCGCTGGAATTGTACAAAAATGCTTTGTAAGGAGGCATACGCGGCACTCCGGCGGGCCCGTTCTTCTTTATGATGAGGCACCATTCATGTGGATTCCCGCAATCGCGGTGCTGGCCCAGGCTCGCTCAGGAAAGACAGCAGGGGGGAGGGTATTGCTTTCCCGCGCCGTGAAGCGCGGCTCCTGGACTCCACTCTCACGCTCGGCAGCCGAGGGCGGATGCGCTCCAGGATCCAAACAAGAATCATGGAAAATCAGTTGCATCAGAAGGGTCTAACCCTGGCGAAAGGCCAGCGCCGGATAAGCCTTCCACCGTTTGCAGCCAACCGTTCCGGGTTCCAGGTGACTGCCATCACATCCTGTAACGGTTGAACCAGTTATGCTCGCGCGGAGAGGTTCTCATCCCATGAGACACTCGTTGAGCTCTCTCTCCATTTCCCAGGCGACCGGCAGCCTGTTCGAGGACTTCCGTCTCGCTCTGCGCACGCTGGGCAGGAACTGGTCCTTTGCCCTGGTCGCTATCATGGCGCTGGGCCTGGGCATCGGGGCCAACAGCACGATCTACAGCACGCTGAAGGCGATGGTCCTGCGCCCTCTGGCCATCCCGGAACTGGATCGCGTTCTGACCGTCGGCGAGAAAGTGCCCCGCACGGGATGGGAAGGCGTAGTGGCTCCAGCGAATTTCCGCGACCTGGCCGAGCGCAACACAGTCTTTGAGCGTGTGGCGGGTTTCCAGGGCCGCGGATGGGATGCCAACGTAAGCAGCGCCGGAAGCGCCGAACGGCTGGAAGGCTACCTGGTTACGCCCGACTTTTTTGCCTTGCTGGATATGCCGCCCCTCTTAGGACGCAGCTTTACCGCGGCCGACAGCTCCAGCGGCGAGGTACGGGAAGTGGTGCTCAGCTACGGCAGCTGGCAGAAGGATTTTGCAGGCGACCAGGAGATCGTCGGCCACAGCATTACGCTGAATGGCGGGAAGGCCACCATCATTGGAGTGATGCCGCGGGAATTTGATTTCCCTATCGGAGCGCAAATCTGGGCGCTGCTGCCGATGAATTCCCCGGAGATGAGCAGCCGCGGCAACCACACTCTTGAGGTGATCGCCCGGCTGAAGAAGGGCGTCTCAGTGGAGCAGGCCAGGGCGGAATTGAATACCATTGCCGCCGCACTGGAACACGACTATCCGACTACCAACGCCGGCCGCAAGTTCGTAGTCGGCCTGTTGCGCAAGGATGTGCTCGGAGAAACGCGAAATTACATCCTGATGCTGATGTGGTCGGCGGTGTTTGTGCTTTTGCTCGCCTGCGCCAATGTCGCCAACCTGCAACTCGCGCGGACCATGGGGCAGCAGAAGGAGCTGGCGGTGCGGATCGCACTGGGCGCCTCACGCTGGCGCATCGCTCGCCAGGTGCTGGTGGAGAGCATGCTCCTGTCCCTGGCCGGAGGAGCTGTCGGCATACTGCTGGCCGCATGGGCTGTTCCGCTCACGCGTGCCAGCGTCCCGCCTTTCATTGTGCAGCACATTGCCGGAATCAAGAACATCCGGGTGGA
>JBLMYN010000284.1:0-3967 GCA_050258305.1 Actinomycetota bacterium | reverse complement strand
GCTTCCACGTGCTGCATTCTTCTGGCGGCCGCTGCAGCCTCCGTTCGCTGACGCAGGGAGATGCCGTCGAATTCGCCTGGTTCGAGATTAGCAGCCCGCTTATCGACGCAGAAGAACGCGCGTCGGTTCCGCGCCCTGCACCCATACTCGTTTCGTCCATCGGTTCCCCGGAAAGCGACCGGGGACCTCCACGCTCCTGATCATCAGACCCGGTTTCTGCACGCGAACCACGTGCGCTCGCGCGCATGGATAATTGATTTGTGTGGTCATCATGTTCAAGGAGCTCATATGAAGCAGCTTTGTGCATTGATTGCGATCGTCTTCGCGATTACAGGTACGGGTTTTGCGCAAGGGCAAGCGGCTGACAGGGCGGCAGGACGCAAGAACAGCGATCAGGTGGAACGCCTGCTGCAATTCACGGAGAGCAAGGTCATGGCGGTGGCTGAAGCCATGCCCGCCGAAAAGTACGGCTTCGCACCGAGCGCGGGAGAATTCAAAGGAGTTCGAGACTTCCGCGAGCAACTGAAACACATCGCCGCAGACAACTACCTGGACGGCGCGACCTTGTTAGGGGAGACGAATCCTCCGGGTAATCTCAGGCCGGGAGAGAACGGATCGGAGTCGGTAAAGACGAAAGCCGAAGTCATCGCGTACCTGAAGGACTCATTCGCCTATCTTCATCGCGCCGTGCGGACGATGGACGACGACAACGCGCCACTGCCGAGACCTCATTTCCTGCCGTACGGCCCCGCGACGACCACGCGCCTGCTGATCATGATTGCAAACATCGGCCATACCAACGACCACTACGGCCAATTGGTGGAGTATCTGCGGATGAACGGTATCGTGCCACCGGCCAGCCGGAGAAGCCGCAGGAAGACGCCGGCAAGCGGACACTGAGGATTCTTCCGCCCGATGCACTTATGCCCGGGCGAAAAGCCCGGGCGTTTCTGTAAGTGCTACGTCCGCTCACGCAGGCGGACACGCGGCTGCCAATGAGAGTTCATGCGGACAGAAACCGGGACGGACGCGAACGTTCTCTCGTAAGTTTTAGCCAGGGACGTTCCGCCTGTCCGCCGTATTGAAAGATATCTGCGTCAATCTTGAGCAGGGATCCCGGCTTTAGCAATGCCGCCTTCAACCCCTAGGGCACGGTCTCTTGCGCCAACCTGGCCGCATACATCCGAGACAGGAACTCGTACACCACCGTCTCCTGCGTCAGGGCTGAAGAGCGGAACATGCGGTTCAGGTGCATGTGCACGAAGCTTTCCGCGAACTCCTGCAGCGGCCTGGTCAGTTTTCCTGACTTCTCCAGTTCTTCAAACTTGCGGCGCAGCGGCGCCACCTCCGCCGAAAAGCGCGCAAAGGCCGCGATGGCTTCCGGAGGCAGAAGGCTCTTACCGTTGACCATGCCACGATCGAGGAGAGCGGCCAGCGTCTGGCGCTGCTCGCGAAACTTGCGCGCCATCTGTTCCTTATAGAGCTTGTCCACCTGGTATTCCTGCTCGCGGAACCGCGCCAGCCGTTCTGCCTCCACCTTCTTCTGCTCCAGGGTAAAGCCTAGGCCGGAGAACAAAAGGTCTGCTCCGCAGAATGCAAGCTGCCAGCGTAACTCTGCGCCGTCCTCGCCGGAGAGCAACCCCAGCAGCGCAAGGCACAATTCGCTGTCCAATTGAAAGAGCCGTTCAGCCACGGCAATGCCGCGCGGGCCGCCGTAACGCTCTACTTCACGCTCATAGACATCCAACTGCATGCGCCACAATGTTCCCTGGCGCTGCTGCTCTGCCGCCAGCCATCCCAGCCGGGGAAGCACATGCAGGCTCAGGGCCGCCGGGTTGCCGTGCAGCCGCAGCCGCAAGTGCCAGCGAGGATCACTGTAGCGGATGAAATACCAGCCGTCGGCGGCGCCCGATCCCATCACCTCTTTTACAAGCGGCTGTACCAGTTCGAGCAGGAGACGATCAGCATGCGACGGACTGCAGTAAAGTTTGGCGTACAGCCACTCTGATCCCGGCATAAAACTGCGCAACAGACTGCCGGCCAGGGGCGCGCCTTCGAGAGTTGGGGTTGCAGCCGCCAGCGCAGTTTGCGGTGCGGCTGCCTTCTGCACAAATGGCAGAATGACCTCATGCACAAAACTTCCTTCCGGCCCGTACGCCGGTAGCTCGCCGGGCTGCGGAAACATTTCCACCAGCAGCGTCTCCGGGTTCTTGCCCACGTGCTCAAGAAACACTTCCACGGCCAGCGCGTTTTCAAAATCGATGAGAAGCTGGTTATCGAGTTCGCTGATGTAGACAAAGCGCGGCAACTGGCGGGCCTTGCTCCACTCCTGAACGAGTCGAAGGCGGCCGGGTTCATCGTCCGCGCTCAACTCCGCCAAGTCCTCTCTGGTGATTCTCCACCTGGCGAGCGAGAAAACGATGTTGCCAAGAACAACTCGAGGTAGAAACGCAGCCTGCTCCAGCGCGCCCCAGTCCCAGGCGAAATCCGCGGTCACGTCCTGATATTGAAGCAGGCCGAGAAACTTGTACAGCTTCAGGCTGCGGTCACCGGAAAAATTGTGCGCCGTGGTCAGCCGCGGCAACACCTCTCGCTGCAAGCGTTGCGAGCGCAGCACCACGCGGTCGTCCACCACGGAGACCGTAAGATCAGAGAGCGGTATCTGCTGGTCCGCGGGCATGCCCGGCGTGGCGAGAAATGGAATCTCATAGCGCCGCAGCGCCGGACGGCAAACCACGTTGCCCACACGACCTTCCGGCAGATGCGCGATCTCAGCCAGCACGGCGCCCGACGGGCACGCCGCATCTTCGGCGCGCAGGTAGTCTTTCACGCAGGCCGCTATCTGCTCGTCGGCATGGCAGAAGCGCGCAACCAGGTTCGCTCCGGAAACTCCCATCACGCTGTTCAGGTAAAAGCCGTGCTCGCCGTCTCCCGCGCGGAATACAGTCCCCATCACGGCAAAGGAGCCGGGCAGCGGCAGCAGGACTGCCGCCTGCAGCTCCTGCAGAAGCTCCTCATCCAATTCCAGCGCCATGCTCTTGCTCGACCACGTCTCTTGCAGACGCCGCAGCAGGACGGGACCAACTCTTTTCTCTGTGGGCTGGGATGCAAGCGAACCAGCAAGCCGGAAGTCGATACCCTCCAGCAGCGGTTCGGCTCCGGCATTTTCGCCGCTTTCAAAACCGATCCCGGCTTCGTCGTCGAGCGCTTCCAGCAATGGCACCTCGCGCTCCTGGTAGCGCTCGCGAAAATCCTCCTTGAACTGCTGGAAAATGGACTTTTCTGTCTGTCCGTACATCGCGTGAAGGATGCTCGCCGCGCGCAGGATATCTTCCACCAGCCCCTGGTCAAGGCCGGCCGCAGGCGCAGGCTTCACCGTGTCAACCTGGATCAGCCTGCCGGATTTGAACTTGCCGGGAAGCTGCGCCACCGAGTTGCTGATCTCTTCGTACACGCGCACGTCAGCGCCCAGGCCCGCCCGGTCGAGCGCGCGGAGCTCGTCATCGATCTTGCGCAGTCGCGCAGCCATATCATGCTGCTGCGCCTGTTCAAGCTGCCGGACCATGTACGGCGCAGGCTCTTCGCCGGTGACTGGAGGCACAAGATCGGCAACCAGCACTTGTGAAGCAATCAGCCGCCCGACAAATCCCTGAGCTTCCTCAGGAGAAATTTCCGGATCGTCTTCCACCAGCGCGGCGGCCAGCGAAAGCGCGGTTGCGCCGCCAGCGGCACGCCGCAGAGTCGCGTCCAGAAAAGGAGTCGGTTCAGTGGCGATAAGCTGATAATTCCGTCCCCAGTCCTGCGATTGTCCTGAGAGATGGTGGTAGGTGCCGGCGGCAAGGTGGAGCGTGCTGTTGGGATGGAAGCGCAGATGCTGCCGGGCCTCTGCGTCGGCGGTTACAGCTTCCGCCAGCGAGACAAGATACTCCATGTCCAGCCGGGAGCGGCGCTGATACTGGTTGCCGGG
>JBLMYN010000283.1:0-8093 GCA_050258305.1 Actinomycetota bacterium | reverse complement strand
CACCCGATAGCCCTGCATGCGCAGCATGAGGGCGCGCAGTTGTTGCACCGTGGGATCGCCATTGACGAGCAGGATCCATATGCTGCGCCGCGCAGCGGGCATAAACGAATGACCTCTATTTCTCTGGAAGAGCCGCCTTCAGCATACGCAGACAAAGCAGCAGCGTCTATGACCCGATCGCCGTAATCCTGCGGCTCGGGCGGTCGCGGCGGTCGTTACTTCAGATAGTCGTCGAACCACGCGGCCACGCGCTCGATCCTGTCGCGGAGGTGCGCAGGATCGGTAAAGCCGTGACCTTCATGCGCGTACACTACCAGTTCCGTTTTTGTGCCCAGCGTCTTCAGAGCGTGCCAGAATTCGTAGGACTGGGGCGGCGGACATTCGCCATCGCTATCGCCTACCAGCACCAGCGTCGGCGTCTTTGCCCGCTTGATGAACGTAATAGGAGAGCTCTTGGCATAGACCTGGGGATCGTCATACACGGAAGCTCCGAAGAACGGGATCATCCACTTATCAATCTGGTTTTCCCCGTAATAACTCTGGAAGTTGGCAATGCCGGCTCCGGCCACGGCCGCGGCAAAGCGGTCTGTCTGCGTGACCGCCCACATGGTCATGTAACCGCCATAGCTCCAGCCCGTGATGCCGAGCCGGTGTTTGTCCACCGGCGCTTCCTTCAGCACCTGGTCCACTCCGGTAAGGATGTCACGAAAATCTCCGTAGCCGAAGTCCTTCACATTGGCGCGCGTAAACGTCTCACCCTGTCCGAAGCTTCCGCGCGGATTGGGAAAGAGCACGAAATAGCCGGCCGCCGAGAGCGGGACCCCAAAACTGCCCGGCCCCGGCCAGGAGGAATGCGCCATGGCTCCCGGGCCGCCATGCACGTCCACCACCATGGGATACTTTTTTGCCGGATCGAAGTCGCGCGGGTACAGCAGCCAGCCCTGCAGGTTAAAGCCTTCATTCGACCAGTGAATGCTTTTCGCCTGGCCCCATGCCGGTTTGAGCATGGCGTTCACGTGCGTGATCTGCTTCCAACCGCCGATCGGGCCCGCCCAGACCTCTGGCGGAGCCTCCAGTGAGGCACGCAGCACGGCTGAAGTCCTGCCGTCCGCAGCGACGGAAATCGATGTCCCCCAGGTGCCCGCAGTCGTCTGCTCCGGACCATGCCACAGCGTCTCAATCTTTTGCGTGCGCGCTTCTACTGTGGCGTATCCGCTGTCACCGTCCACCTCTTCGCCGAACAGAATCCTTTCCCCGCCCGGCAACCACGCGAGCCAACTGGCGGAAGCCTTCATATCGGGAGTCAGGTTGCGGGCTTCGCCGCCCTCGGCCGGAACCACAAAAATATCTCCTCCAGTCGACCCCTCGTCGCTCATCAGTCCGGAGATGAACGCCACGGATTTGCCGTCCGGTGACCACGCAGGCTTTGCCACCTGCAAAGTCGGCTTGTAAATTGACTTCATAAGTCCGCCCGTTACGGGCAGGGTATAAATCTGTGCGATGTACCAGTTATCGTCGCCATTGCCGTGCGCTGCGGTGGTAACAAAGCTCTTGCCGTCGGGCGACCAGTCGTACTCGTAGATGTACATGTCCGCCGGCGAAATCTGTTCCAGCTTTCCACCCGCAGCGGGAACCACCGCGAGCCGCTGCTCCGTGACGGCTTGTTGAATGACTCCCGTCTGCTGCACCTCTGCGGCAAGGGGTCCGGCGGCACGCTCCGCATTCTCAATGAACAGCACAACAACAGTTTTTCCGTCGGGCGACCACCCCGGCGAGGCCAGGTTCCCTTTCACGCTGGTCAGCTTTCGCGCGCGCCCGCGCGCTGCCCTGATGACAAAGAGTTGCTGCTGACCGGGATCCAGGGCGTCAGAGAGAAACGCCAGTTCCCTGCTGTCCGGCGACCAGGCGACAGAATCTTCAGCGTGGAACGCTGCCGGCCGTCCCGCGGTGATGCGATGTGGCCTGGCTGCGCCGCTTACATCGCCAACGTAAATCGCGCTCTTGCCGGGAGCAACGTTTTCTACCCAGACCACGCGTTTGCCATCCGGTGAGACCGCCGTCTGGCTGAAAGTCTTGCCTGCAAACAAGGTGTGAATGGCGTCATCGAGCGGGGGTTTGTTTGTGGCCGTTGCGGCTGGGGCATGGTGGCGAACTGGGGTTTGCGCGACAACCGGGTTGAACGGATACAAGCACAGCGCGAAGATAATGGCGATTGCTGACCGTCTCAGCGTAGGCATTCAGCCTCCATGATTACGGGGTGAGAAAAACAGTATACAGTCGCACCTTCTCAGCCGCGAATGAACACGCTCCTGCCGCTGACATCATCTACCCGGAAGTGATGCAACCTCTGATGAAGTTCTCGGCAGGTTTAGTTCAACAGCGGAGCGATGGCATCGCGCATCTGAGCGTAGCCCGAGGCATTCGGATGCACGCCATCCGCCGTGTATCCGGACTCGCTCTTGAACACCTTGGAGAGGTCAGCAACTGTTATGCTCGGCCCCTTCATGCTTCTGATGAGATCATTCAACGGATCGCGCCATAGGTCGTAAGACGTAACCGGCGCGCTGCCGGTAGGAACCATCCATGGTGCGGGGTGGGCAGGGTCAAAGGGATACACGGTGCAAATAACAACCTTCACACCCGCCTTACGCGCAAGCCAGACCATCTGGATTGAGTCCCGGCGCGCATCAACCTTGTAGCCCTGAAACATGTTGTTCCACCCTGCGAGTATCACAATCGTCGCTGGCGGCGGGATCGGCCCGCACTTGAGAGTTGCCGGGACTCCCGGTGCGCCGTCGAACCCGCTGCACACGTTCTTTCCTGATAGCGCATCGGGCAGAGCGACCAATAGCTCATCCGTCCGCTTCCCGAAGTGTCCGCCGTTGATGTATCCGTTGCCGGGAAAATAGGACGCGAGGTCCCAGTTGCCAAATATCGAATCGCCGTAAAAGAGGACACCTGTACGGTTGGCGATGAATGTTGAGGAGCTGGGGCGTCCCCCACACCCGGAAAGAGCGATGGCTGCCGCTAAGAGCAGAGCAACATCCCGCAGCTTTCGTTTCATGATTCAGGAATTCTGAACTAATCCATCTCCAGAAGCAATCGCCATAATTTGTTACTTAACGAAGGATGCCAGCCACGTTTTTTTGGCAGGCACAACAGCCGCCATTTCTCTCATCCATTCCCGTCTTTAATCAGGCTGACATCTAGAGATTGCGAGACTTTCTCCAGCGTTGTCTGAGCAGTGTCATAGGACTGAAACCTGTGGTATTCTCAGCCTCTCATGCGCACAGTTTTACTTTTTCTAGGCTTGCTGGGGCTGGTGACGGCCATCGCCGTGTGCCAGCAACCACCCTCTGGCAAAAAGACCGAGCCCGCGTGGCACGTGAAGCGCAGCGCGCCGGTTGACAACTCAACCGTGGCCGAATTGCGGAAAGACGCGGAAGCTACCATTCGCTGGGACCAGTCCAGCACTCCGGGAATGAAAGCCGATCCGGAGCTGCTCAAGAAATCTGATGTGAATGGCCATGCCATGGTGGAATACCACCTCAAAGTCACCGGAGCGTCCCTGACCAAGCGTTACACACTGATTGCCTGGCCCATTAATTTTCCAAACTCCATCTTCATGATGGATGGCCTCGCCGTGGCAAAGGACGGCACGGTTGGCTGTCCCAAGGATTCTTACGGCACGTGCGTGCAGCGATTCAAAGGCCAGGAACTGCGACTGACCTATTCTCCCGGCCTCGGCGAAATCTATCGCCACGCCCTGATCTCTGACGACAAGCAGTCGAAGGTATTCTTCTCCTTTGTGCCATTCCCCTTGCTGGAGAAGGACAAAGGATGCAGCCTGGAGGTTGTGGAGTTGAAGCCGGGCTTCGGTCTGGTCCTGCTTCGCGGCAGCGGCTTCAGACCCGGAGAAGCAATCCGCTTCCATGCCCAGTCCTATCAGGACATCCACAATGCCAGCATCAAGGCGGATGCGCACGGCCGTTTTGAAGCCCCCTACACACCGTGGGTGGCCGGCCATACTACTGGCCAAAGCAATGTTTCAGCCACGGCCGGAAGCTGCGCGCCAAAGATTTCCTTCAACTGGGGAGCGGGCCAGTAGCAGCAGATCCGGGGTAAGCGAATCACGGCGGCGCGTGCCCGCAATGCAATAATCATTGAGCATGAACTTTCTGCTCTCGGCCGGCGAAGCTTCGGGCGACAACTATGGCGCGCAGCTCATTACCGCTCTGCGCCAGCTTGCGCCGGGTTCGGAATTCTTCGGCATGGGCGGCGAGAAAATGCTTGCCGCCGGCTTCAATGCCCAGGTCCATGCCAATGAAGTAGCCGTCGTGGGCCTGACTGAGGTCATCACCCATCTGCCCGCGATCCGCCGCCGCTTCAGGCATCTGGTGGCGGAGGCCGCCCGCCGCCGCCCCGATGCCGCCATCCTGATCGATTTCCCCGACTTCAATCTTCGTCTCGCGCGCGAATTGCACAGCCTGGGAATTCCGGTGTTTTACTTTGTCAGCCCGCAGTTATGGGCCTGGCGCACCGGCCGCGTGGACCAGGTGAGGAAATACGTTCGCAAGATGATTGTCATCTTTCCCTTCGAGCAGGACTTTTATCGCCGCCACGGTGTGGATGTTTGCTATGTCGGCCATCCCCTGGCCTTTTTGCCACTGCCGCAGGTTTCTCGAGCGGAATTCGCGGCAAAGTACAAACTCAACCCCGACAAGCAATGGATTGCCCTCCTGCCGGGCAGCCGCCGCAAGGAACTGCGGCTGAACCTCCCCGTGATGCTGGAAGCCCTGGAACTGCTGCGAAAGTCCGAAAATGATTTCGAGTATCTGCTTCCGGTCGCCTCGACTCTCGATAAAGAGTGGGTCCAGTATCAGCTTGGCCCGGCTTACACAGCCATCAGGCTGACGGAAAATTCGCAGGCCTCGGTCATGTTCTCGCGGGCGGCAGTTGTAGCCAGTGGCACGGCCACCGTGGAATCCGCCCTCACCGGAACCCCCTTTGTGGTGGTCTATCGTTTGTCTCCCCTTACCTGGTTGCTGGGCCGGCGGCTGGTCAAGCTGGATACCTTCGCCATGCCCAACCTGATCGCGGGCAGGAAGATTGTTCCGGAGCTGATTCAGGGCGGGTTTACGGCTGACGCCGTGGTGCGGGAGCTCAGGAAAATCCTGCCGGAGGGGCCTGCCAGGCGCGAGATGCAGGACGCGCTCGCGGAAGTAAAGCACAAGCTGGCAGTTACCGAGGCCCCCGCTCTGCTGGCGGCGGGAGAGGTCTTGAAGGCACTCCGCTAAACCGGTTCAGACCTGAATTCCACTATGGCGAAAGCCGGTCAAATTGGCCGAAAGGCAGCTTTTTTGAAAAAATAGACATCTAACGTCATACTGCCAGCAGCTCTGGAGAACTTTCATGCATACTGCACGACGGCCCCTGCGACGTGCTCACGTTGCCTTTTGCGTCATTTTTCTGTTCCTACTGTCCGTTGTGCCGGCTTTGGCACAAAGGCCGCGCATCCGGGTCGAGGACTACCAGATCAACGCCGAGATTACTCCTAAGACCCATCACCTGCAGGCCGAAGCGAAAGTCAAATTCACCGCGCTGGAAGATTCGACCTTTGCCAGCTTCGAACTGCACAATGATCTGCGCGTCACCAAAGTCCTGGACGGCAACGGCAAGCCGCTCTCACCCGAACGCATCACGCAGGACAATGTCGTCCGCCTTACCTTTCCCAACGGCCTCACCAAGGGAGCCACTGACACGTTGACCTTCGACTATGAAGGCACTCTGGCGAATGCCGATGACAGCCCCGTGCCGGGGCTAAAGCTGGCATACATCGGCGATGACATGACGTATCTGCTCTATCCTGGGCGCTGGTTTCCGGTGGCCAACTACGGCATTGACCGTTTCACGGCTACCATCAATGTCACCGCTCCGGCAGGCACCGTCATTGTGGGCAGCGGCAGCGTCAAATCAGACAAGCCGGCGCCCGCCGGCATGACCGTGGCATCGTTCAGTTGGCAGAAGCCCGGTTTCCCCGGATCAATCTTTGCCGGGCCATTCAAGGAAAGCGTGTTCGGCGGCGGCAACATGCACGTCTATTTCACCGCTGACAAGAACCAGTTCGCTCCTATTTATGGCGACACGGCACTCAAAGAGCTCGAATATTTCAGTTCCCTGTACGGTTCCGCGCCCTCGCCCATGCTGAAACTGGTGCAACTGCCGGATGACACCGTGCCTGTGTGGTGGGCTCCGGAGATCGCCGCCATCTCCGCGCGCAATATCAGCGAGAAGATCAATTACCGCCTGCTCGCCGATTCTGTCGCCCACCAGTGGTGGGGAGGCATCGTCAGCCCGGCAACCAAGGAAGACTGGTGGATTATGGATGGCGGAGCGCGCGCAGCGGAAATGGACTACGTGCAGCACAGCGCCGGGCAAACCGCGTTTGAAGATGCCACGCGCGATATGGCCGTGGGCGCCCTGGCGTATGACACGGTTCCCCTTGCCGACGTGGGCAAACTGGACACCTTCTCGCCCGATTTCCAGGCCCTGGTAACCGACAAGGGCGGCATGATCTTTCACATGCTGCGCTGGGTCATCGGCGACCAGGCGTATTACAAGACCATGAAGGACCTGATGACCCAGTTTGCCTTCAAGCCGGTCACAGTGGACGACCTGCAGAACCTGGCAGAAAAGAACTACGGCGATAAGCTCACATCATTCTTCACCCAATGGGTCAACGGGACCGGAGCGCCCGAATTCAAAATGAAATACACCATCTACCGCGTGAAGCAGGGCTTCCGCGTGGTGGGCGAAATCAAACAGGACCTGGACCTTTTCCGCATGCCGCTGGAAGTGAAGGTGGACACGGACGGACAAACGGAAATGAAGCGGATTGATGTGGTGGGAACCGAATCGCCGTTTTCCATCTCCACGTTCGGCATGCCACGCAAGCTCACGCTCGACCCCAACAACTGGGTGCTCAAGAACTCCCCTGATCTCAAAGTCCGGGTGGCCATCCGCCGCGGGCAGGAGTTGACGGCCCAGGGCAGCCTGTCTGAAGCGCTCACCGAATACAACAAGGCTCTCCAGGTCAACCAGAACAGCTCGCTCGCGCATTACCGCATCGCCGAGGTTTACTATTTGCAGCGCAATTACCAGTCAGCGGCCAACGAGTACCGCGAGTCGCTAAGCGGCGACGGCGAGCCCCGCTGGACCGAGGTCTGGAGCCATATTATGCTGGGCAAAATTTTTGACATTACCGGCCAGCGCTCGCGCGCTGTAAACGAATACCGGCAGGCCATCCAGACCGGCGACAATACCCAGGGCGCTCTTGATGAAGCCAGGAAATACCTGGAGCAGCCGTTCCAGAGGGAAAGAGAGAGGAACGGAGCCTAGAACGATTTGGTAATTGGTTAATTTGGTAATTGAGTAAGTTGAAGGAGCATGGGAAACTATGCTCCTTTTTCTGTCATTTGCGAATTCTGATTTGCGAATTGTGATTTGCGATTCCAGGCGGGTTAAAATCACAAATCGCCAATCACAAGTCGCTGATTCGTGATTGGCGAATTGAGGCCAGGTGAACCTTTGGACAGCTCCATAGTACTCATCGTCATCATCGCAATTGCAGCGCTGTTGCTGTTTCTGCTGCTCAAGACCTTCAACAGCCTGGTGCGGATGCGCAATAACCTTCGCACCGCGTGGTCCGATATTGACGTGCAATTGACGCGCCGGCACGATCTGGTGCCGAATCTGGTGGAGGCCGTAAAGGGCTACATGACCCACGAGCGCACCACGCTGGAGGCGGTCACGCAGGCGCGCAGCAACGCCATGCATGCGGGCGCCGACATTGCGACGCGAGCCGTGGCGGAAATGGCTTTGACCGGCGCCGTAAACAATCTGCTCGCCACGGTGGAGCGTTATCCGGATTTGAAGGCCTCACAGAACTTCCTGCTTCTGCAGGAGCAGTTGACCTCCACGGAAAACCGCATCGCCTATGCCCGCCAGCACTACAACGAGACGGTACGCCAGTTGAACACGGCCATCGCCGAATTTCCCCGCAATATGGTGGCCGGGATGTTGGGCTTCGCGGC
>JBLMYN010000282.1:0-4834 GCA_050258305.1 Actinomycetota bacterium | reverse complement strand
GGCGCGAACACGAATCGGCTTCGTTATAGGGCGCTTGCACTGCCAGCTTCGCTGTTTACTCGTGGGGCGAAGCTAGGGTAAAATTTTACGGTTTTGGCTGTTGGAAGCGAGTGTGTGGTGTTGACGATTAACGAAGAGCGCGGTCGGCCACAGAATCAGATGAAAAGCGGGTGCGAGTGCGTGCAGTCATTCCGGGGTGACGCAACGTAAGTCCTTTAGAATCCTAGTGGCCCACTGGGGAGGTGGCATCCAGTGATCCCGGCCACCGCTGCGGGTGCAACGCCATCCGGAACCTGTGACGTATATGGCAACAACGCGAGCCGAGGTGCAATACTAGTAACATGCATGCAAAACCGAAATTTGCTTTAGAGCCCGACATCCAGGAGATCTCTGAATGGATTGAGGCGTTTGACCAGATCGTGGCGGAAGAGGGACCGAGCCAGGGCGCGCGAGTGCTGGAGGCGCTGACGCGCAGAGCGCACGAGGCGGGCGTGGACCTGCCAGTCCACCTGAACACCCCATATGTGAATACCATCCCCGCTGACGAAGAGGTCCCGTACCCCGGCGACCGGCCGCTGGAAAGGCGCATCAAGAGCCTGATCCGCTGGAACGCCATGGCCATGGTGCACCGTCAGAACAAGAAGGATCCGGGAATCGGCGGACACATTTCTACGTTTTCATCTGTAGCCACGCTCTTCGAAGTCGGCTTTAATCATTTTTTCCACGCAAGTTACGGCGACCAGCCGGGAGACCTGATTTATTTCCAGGGGCATGCTTCGCCTGGAGTTTACTCGCGGGCGTTTCTCGAGGGCCGCATCAGCCCGGAACAGGTGGAGAACTTTCGCCCTGAACTGCGCGATACGCCGGGGCTCTCCTCCTATCCCCATCCCTGGCTGATGAAGGATTTCTGGAGCGTCCCCTCCGTATCGATGGGGCTGGGGCCGATCAACGCGGTGTACCAGGCGCGGTTCATGAAATACCTGGAGCATCGCGGGCTGATTCCGGAGACGCCGCGCAAAGTATGGGCCTTCCTGGGTGATGGCGAGACGGACGAGCCCGAGGCGCTGGGCTCCATCACGCTGGCCCCGCGCGAGAAGCTGGACAACCTGATTTATGTGGTCAACTGCAACCTGCAACGGCTCGATGGCCCTGTGCGCGGCAATGGCAAGATCATTCAGGAACTCGAAGCCGCTTTCAAGGGCGCCGGCTGGAACGTGATTAAAGTCGTATGGGGCTCAAACTGGGACCCGCTCCTACGCCGTGACGTAACCGGCATGCTGGCGAAGCGCATGGAAGAGTGCGTGGACGGTGAGTATCAGGCCTTTAAGGCGAAAGACGGAAAGTTTGTTCGCGACCACTTCTTCGGCAAGTATCCGGAAACCGCCAAGCTGGTGGAGAACATGAGTGACGACGAGATCTGGCACCTGCAGCGCGGCGGCCTCGATCCGCAGAAGGTGTACAACGCCTACAAGCGCGCGGTGGAGCATAAGGGCGGGCCCACAGTGATCCTGGCCAAGACGATCAAGGGCTATGGTCTCGGCTCGGCGCAGGCGAGAAACGCCACCCACCAGGAAAAGAAGTTGACGGACGAAGCGCTGTCAGCTTTCCGCTCGCGGTTCGAGATTCCCATACCGGACAAAGCAGCCAAGGAGGGCGCGCTGTACCGTCCTCCCGATGACAGTCCGGAGATCCAGTACATGCAGGAACGGCGTAAAGCGCTGGGTGGCTATATGCCGAAACGTGTCGTTCCGGAAGGCAAGCTGCTTGACGCGCCGCCGCTGGAGTTGTTCAAGGAGTCTCTGGAAGGTTCACGCGGTCGCGCGGTTTCGACCACCATGGGATTCGTCAGCATGCTGCGCGTGCTGCTGAAGGACAAGACGCTGGGCAAGCTGGTGGTGCCGATTGTCCCCGACGAGGCGCGCACGTTCGGCATGGAATCGATATTTCGCCAGGTAGGCATCTACGCCAGCCAGGGACAGCTCTACAAGCCGCACGATGTCGACATGCTGCTCTATTATCGCGAAGAGAAGAACGGGCAGATTCTGGAAGAAGGAATCACCGAGGCGGGATCGATGGCCTCGATGACCGCTGCCGGCACGGCGTACGCCAACTATCGCGTGCCCACCATTCCGTTCTACATCTACTACTCCATGTTCGGCTACCAGCGCGTGGGCGACCTGGTGTGGGCGTTTGCCGACGCGCGCGGCAAAGGCTTCATGATGGGCGGGACGGCCGGCCGCACAACGCTGCTGGGCGAAGGCCTGCAGCACCAGGACGGGCATAGCCCCATCCTGTTCAGCGCAGTGCCGACGTGCGCCATCTACGATCCTGCATACGTTTATGAGATCGCTGTGATTGTGCAGGACGGGCTGCGGCGCATGTATCAGGAGAAGGAAGACCGCTTCTACTACATCACGCTTTACAACGAAGACTATGCCATGCCGGAAATGCCGAAAGGCGTTGAGGAAGGCATTCTGCGCGGGCTCTATCGCTATAAAGCGGCAGACGGCAAAAAGGCCGTTGTGCATCTGTTTGGCAGCGGTCCCATCCTGAATGAGGCCCTGGCGGCACAGAGCATTCTGGCGGAGAAGTACGGCATCGCCGCCGATGTGTGGAGCGCCACCAGCTACAACGAACTGCGTCGTGATGCGCTGGCCGTGGAGCGCTGGAACCGCCTGCATCCGGCAGAGAAGGCGAAGCAGCCGTACGTCGTCAAGGCTCTGGAAGGAGCAGACGGGCCGGTCATCGCTGCCAGCGATTACATGAAAGCTGTGCCGGACCAGCTGGCGCCGTGGATCGGCACGCGGCTGGTGGCCCTGGGAACCGACGGGTTCGGCCGCAGCGACAACCGGCAGCACCTGCGCCAGCACTTTGAGATCAGCGCTGATTCCATTGCAGCAGCTGCGCTGTCCAGTCTGGCTCGCGAGGGAAAGTTCGACGCGAAGAAAGCCAAGAAGGCCCTGGAAGAGCTGGGAGTGAATCCGGAGAAGGTGGATCCGGCCCACGCATGAAGATGCTGAAGCTGGGCAGAAGCTGAGTTTCATAAGAAAAGAGCGTAAGATTCTAAGAATCTGGCATGAGGATGACCACCCAAATGCAATTTTTTTCTGTTCCCTTCCCTGCCCGAATGCTGTCTAAGAATTCGTGGGGCATTGGGAACGTTGGCTGCGCTCCCTTGGGGCTTCGGCCCCTTGCCCCTCCAGCCTGGTTTCTGCCAGTTCAGGCTCCCTCCAGCGTTACCATCTCCGCGCAGCGCTTTGGAGCGAAAGCAAGATGAATAAAGCCCACCGTATCTGCCCGTTTTGTGAAGCCTGCTGCGGCCTGGAACTCACGATTGAAGACGGGAAGGTCACCCGTGTTCGTGGCCATGAGGAAGACGTCTTCAGCGGCGGCTACCTGTGCCCCAAGGGCGTCGCGATCAAAGATCTGCATGAAGACCCAGACCGCCTGCGCACGCCGCTGATCAAACGCGATGGCCGCCACGTTCCTGCGAGCTGGGACGAAGCTTTCGCCGAAATTGAGCGCCGCCTGCCGCCGATCATCGCTCAACAGGGGAAAGATTCCGTCGCGATGGTGGTGGGCAATCCCACAGTGCACAAGACAAGCCTGCTGATGTATGTGCCCCGGCTCAGCCGCGCGCTGGGAACCAGCAACGTGTACACCGCGTCCACGCTTGATCAGATGCCCAAGCAGCTTTCCTGCGGCTTGATGTTCGGCGACTGGCTTTCTTTCCCCGTACCCGACATCGAGCGCACGGACCTGCTTCTGATCCTGGGCGCAAATCCCATGGTCTCCAACGGCAGCCTGTGGACCGTTCCCAACTTCCGCGACAAAGCCAAAGCGCTGCGAGCGCGCGGCGGACGCATGATCGTTATTGATCCGCGTCGCACTGAAACCGCCGACGCCGCCGACCAGCACATCTTTATTCGTCCCGGTGCGGATGCGTTCCTGCTGCTCGGCATCGTGCACGCGTTGTTTGCAGAAAATCTTGTTGCTCTTGGACGGCTGGAGAACCATGTTCACGGACTGGATGAAGTAAGAACCGAGGTCTCAGCATTCCCAGCCGAAAAAGTTGCCGGTCGTTGCGGAATCCCGGCCGAAATCATTCGTCTTTTGGCGCGCGAACTGGCGACGGCGAAGCGTGCCGCAGTTTACGGGCGCATCGGCACCTGCACGCAGGAATATGGAACGCTGTGCAGCTGGCTGGTGGACGTCATCAACATCGTCACCGGCCATTTTGACGAACCTGGCGGCGCCATGTTTCCCAGAGCCGCCGCGCTTCAGGCCAACAGCATGGGCAAAGGCGGTTCCGGCAAAGGCATTGTGACCGGCCGGCGCAAGAGCCGCGTCTCCGGCCTGCCCGAACTCATGGGCGAGTTCCCCATGACCTGCCTCGCCGAAGAGATTGAAACACCGGGCTCCGGCCAGGTGAAGGCCCTGATCAGCATTGCCGCGAATCCGGCGCTCTCGGCTCCCAATGGACCGCGCCTGTCGGCTGCGCTGGAGAAGCTCGATTTCATGGTCAGCGTGGATATTTATCTGAATGAGACCACGCGCCACGCTGACGTCATCCTTCCCGGGCTCTCGCCGCTGGAAGACCTGCACTATGACGTCGCATTCTCGCAGATCTCCTACCACAACGCCGCGAGGTTCAGCGCGCCGGTGTTCTCGCCGCCCTCCGGCCATCCCGCGGAGTGGGAGATCCTTCTTCGCCTTACGGCGATCGTCGTGGGAAAGGGCTCACAAGCGGATCTGGACCAGCTTGATGATGAGTTGACAGAACAGGACGTCCGCCGCGTTGCCGGACTAATGACCGGCATGGTGCTCAAGCGCG
>JBLMYN010000281.1:0-19661 GCA_050258305.1 Actinomycetota bacterium | reverse complement strand
TGTATTTTTATTCATACTGGCTCATGGAGGCTCTTGGAGTTGCTTTGGGCTTTGCGGTTGTCTACGAAGTCTTCAGCAATCTCTTTTCGGCTCACACTGCTCTCCGCAGGCTGGCGACTGTAATCTTCAGGTGCGTCCTGGGACTGTTGTTGTGTATCGGGCTAATTGTTTTGATTAAGCATTCCCCACTTGATTTCCGAGCCCTCACGTCTGCAGTGGTTGTTGTGGAGGAGGCCGCTAGGATCATAGAAGTGGGTATGCTCATGTGCCTGTTTGTTTTGTCGTCTGCTTTTGGGTTGCACTGGCGCCAGCAGATTTTCGGAATTGCCGTCGGGCTCGGAATTTTCGTTGCGGTCGAGTTGATAGCTGTCACCGTCTGGGGAATGACCGGCAAGGCGGCCCACGATGCCTTAAATGTAGTCCGAGTTTTGGGTTTCAACATCAGCCTTCTTATCTGGATCGGTTACCTGCTGGTACCTGAACGTGCTGCAGGTAAGGTTGAACTTCCGGAGCAGTCGCAACTTGAGCAGTGGAACCAGGCGGTTATGGAGCTTATAAGACAATGATTACATTGATCGTGATTGCGTTGGCATTGGGGGCGATCGGCCTGCTTTTTGTTGCCGTACGCGGGCGTAAAAAGCACGCGACGCAGACAGTTCGTCCTGTGGATTTAAAGGCATTTCGCACGCTGATGGATCGTGAAGACGAGCTCTTCCTGAAGCAGAACCTGCCGCGATCCCGGTTTTCCAAGCTCAAGCGCCAGCGCGTGGCCGTCACCATGCGTTACGTGGGCCGGATTGCAAACAATGCTTCCCTGGTGATGGGATGGGGAGAAGCGGCCCGCGCGAGTTCAGATCCTGAAGTGGCGCAGACAGCGGCGCAGATCATGGAACTGGCCAGCCAGTTGCGTTTGCAATGCCTGCTTGCTCTTGGCAAGCTCTCGCTTGAATTCGCCGTTCCCGCGCTGCAGCTCACCCCGGCCGTTCTTGCGCCGGAGTACCAGAAGCTGCGCGAAAATGTCGTGCGCCTGGGCAAGCTTCAGCCGCAAAATACGGCGCCGTTGCCGGTTGCCATCTAGCCGTAGAAGTCAAAATTTACGCTCGAAAACAGAGGCCCTGCCGATGCAGGGCTTCTGTTTTCCGCACGTACCGCGCAGGTACCGCCAGATTGCAGGCTGTCCGCGCCCAGCCAAAATTCATCTCAGGCGTGCATTAAAATAAGGCCATGCTTCTACAGGGCATTTTTCCGGCAGTAACCACGCCCTTCCACCCGGATGGCGCGCTGTACCACAAGAAGATCGAGCACAACATTGACCGCTATTCGCGCACTCCCATAGCCGGCATGGTTGTGCTGGGGTCGACCGGTGAAGCGGTGATGCTCAGCGACGAAGAGCGGCGGGAGGTCCTGCGGATATCGGCGGAAGTCGCAGCGCCGGAAAAGGTTCTGATTGCCGGAACCGGGGCGGAATCGGTTATTGAGACGCTGCGTCTCACGGAATATGCCGCGAAGCTTAAATATGACGCCGCGCTGGTTCGCACCCCGCATTTCTACCGTCCCCAGATGACGCCGCAAGCCATGCTGGCCTTTTATCGGACGGTTGCAGACCGGTCGCCTTTGCCGGTGCTGCTTTATACTGTGCCTCCCTTTACCGCCTATGACCTGCCGCTTGATGTAATTGCCGAGCTGGCGGAACATGAGAACGTCATCGGGATCAAGGAATCCAGCGGCAACGTGGAAAAGGTGGCCGCCATGGTCAAAGCGACCCGGCATATCAAGCGGACCGCAACGGTTACTGAAGTGCAGCAAGCCGTTACAGGGCGTATGTTGACGCTTCGAGCGGGGGGCAGTGACGGTGGAGAATTGGTCAGCGTGGGTGAACTTACCGGCAGCGGATCGGCCCTGGTGACCGCACCGCCAAAGGTTAAGACCCGCAGCAAGGAAGTGGGATTCCAGGTCCTGGTAGGGGCGGCCCATACGCTGCTAGACTCGTTCCAGGTTGGGGCAAGCGGCGGGGTGCTGGCCTTTGCCTCCCCTGCGCCTACGATTTGCTTTGAAATCTATGCCGCCTTCAGGGACAATGATATGGCGTTGGCCCGTTCCAAGCAGGAGAAGCTTGGGGGGGCCACGAAGCGGGTTGTTTCAGAAATGGGCATTCCGGCAATCAAATATGCGATGGATCTGAACGGCTATTATGGCGGTCCTCCCCGGCTGCCTCTGCTGCCACTCGCGGCGGCCCAAAAGACGGAAGTGGAAGGCAAAATGCAATTGTTCCGCAATTGACGAAAGGGCCAGGTCTTAGTTCACTTCCGGAAGCTCTCCATCACGTAAGGGATGGAACCAAATCAGGGCACGTCTCGTCTATGATTGAGAATCAAGGGCACTGAAGCATTCAGTCGAAGTTGATCAGGGTTCTGGGGTATGGTGGTCTCCCTAGTCCGGCGGCAAATAAGGCCTGATTCCCACTGCAAAGACGAGTAGCAGACAAAGGTAAACCGAGTGTTGTCAGCGGGAAAAAAGTTACGCGAACTCCGTGAGCAGATCGGGCTAACTCTGCGCGATGTCGAGGTGGCCAGCACCGCGCTGGCTGATTCACGGGGCATTGAAGAATTCGTTCTCAACCCCAGCCGCTTGTCTGACATTGAAACCAAGGGCGTCATTCCAAGCGTTTATCGCCTTTATGTGCTGTCAGTAATCTACCGGGCGGATTTTGCCGAACTGCTGAAGCTTTATGGCGTGGATCTGGGCGCCACAGTGGCGGATTATGCCATTTGCCGGCCGGTCAAGACGCACCGCATGGACATTGTTACGGCACGCGGAACCACCCAGATTCCGGTAAAGCTCGATCCCGGATTTGATATTCGCCGTACCAGCGATCTGGGCCGGATGATTGAAAACTGGGGCGTAGTTCCGCTGCAATACCTTCAGGACCTTTCCAAGCGAAAGTACACGTATGCCTACATTGGCACTGAAGATTTGACCATGTACCCGCTGCTGCTCCCCGGTTCCTTTATCCAGGTGGATGAGGCGCGAAGCAAGGTGGAGGAAGGGAAGTGGCGTTCAGAATTCGAGCGGCCCATCTACTTTGTCGAAACGCGGGAAGGCCACCTCTGCTGCTGGTGCTCTGTCCGGAGAGGGGAAATCGTTCTGCAGTCCCATCCACTTTCACCGGTTCCGCCGCGAATCTTGAGGCATCCGCAGGAAGCGGAGGTAATTGGGCAGGTGGTGGGTGTGGCTATGCGACTTGTGGAGTGGTACGCTCCTGCTGAGCAAGAGCCTGCACCGAGTTCTGCAGCAGACGAAGGTGTGCCGAAAGAAGTGCGTCGTCATTGAGTGGCGCTGTAAGGACGAACGATTCCGGTTTCAGCACCTCGGGCCCGTCTTCCCGTCCCACAGCTTTCGTATAGTCCTGGTAGATGTCCCGCACCGTGGATTCCGCCATCAGGATGGCAATTTCTTCGTGAGCGCCCCGAATGGCGTCCTGGGCCGGCTTCTGGCCATAAATACGCGTCAGCCCCCAGTGCCGGTACTGCCCGTCCGGCATCTGCAGTGAGCAGATATAGGCAAGGCGTTCCAGCAGAGTGGGAATCGCGCTTAAGGTGCGCTCCTTAAAATTTTCGGCCGCGCGGTAAATCATGCTCGTATTCTCAGGACGAACTCTTTTGGTCATTTTGCGGAGGACTGTCATCTAAAACCTAGCACAACGCTGTCTGGCCGCCCCGCCATCCGGAGTTTTGTTCCGAATCCAGAACAAGTTTGTGACAAAAGTAACCTGCTGTCCAGTGGTAAAGGCAACTTTGCCGCACCTGCGCTCGGCGCATCTAAACGAATGATTGAACCACGCCGAAGCCGCCAGCAACTCATGCCGGCTCGAGCCCAACGGAGTTCACATGGATCTGCGAAAGAAACCCAACAAAAAAGATGACGAGCGCTCACCAGAACTGCAGGGAGATGAGCAGGCGAGACTTGATGATTTGGGAAGCGACCCCGGACAGGTAGGGCCGGATAGCGGCGGACAATCCGGAGATTCGCAATGGCTCTCGCCGGAGGCGGAGGCTGATGAGGAGTCAGTGGAAGAGCTGGCGGAGACGGACCAGGCAATCGAGGCAGCCGCCGTCGAAGGAGTGGAAGACGCCGCTGCACATCCGGAGCGCCCCGTGCATACTCACGAGGAATACGGCCGGCCGGACGACCTGCCGCCCCGGCGCCGCGACGACGAAGCCGCGTAGGGTTCCTGGCTTATTCGCCTATGTCTTCATTCCAAAGGTCTGGATTCCGGCGGATGAAGTCCTGCATCATTCGTGTGCAATCTGCGTCTTGCAGTACCTCCACGAAAACCCCGCGCGCGCGCAGCAGGTCTTCGTCACCCAGAAACGTTCGGTTCTCGCCGACTACGACCCGTGGAATGCCATAAAGCAGGATTGCGCCTGAGCACATCGAGCATGGGGAAAGGGTGGTATAGAGCACGGATTCGCGATAAACGGCTGCCGGCTGCCGCCCCGCGTTTTCCAGCGCGTCCATTTCGCCGTGCAGGATGGAGCTGCCTTTCTGCACGCGGCGGTTATGTCCGCGGCCGATGATGATTCCGCGATGAACAAGCACCGACCCGATCGGTATGCCGCCTTCCTTGAGGCCCTGGCGGGCTTCATCAATGGCAGCCTTGAGGAATTCGCTTTCAGCCATATTCGTCGAGAGGCACATTATATTTCTTTTGCTCGCCATGCCTGGCTGCCTTCAATCCCCGGTGACGGCCGTGAATATTCGCTGGCGCGCATGGGAAGCGGGTTGAACGCACTGCGCTCGCGATTGTAGTTCACGCTCACGCTGACCAGTGTTGTTCTTACCGCAGTTTCCCTGTGTGATGCTGGTCACTGCTTAATTATCCGGTTTCAGCGAACCTCAAAAGAGTAGATAATAAAGGGTATCGCGGCCTTCTGCGGGCGCTCTGCCCGGAGAGCGGGCCGAAAAGCCGCTCAACGCAACAGCGACTAAGAGTCCATCATAGGAACTAAAACTTCATGGCAACGCTTGATATCGGCATCCAGGAAAGCGCGACACAGGGTTTTCAGGGTCGCCGCACGGTGAATGATTTCTCCATTCAGGTGGCGACGGTCAACGGGTCGGGTTCGCAGTCGGCGAACTCGGTGCTGTTGCGCAGCATTTTCCAGATGGGTGTGCCCGTTTCCGGCAAGAACCTGTTTCCCTCGAATATTGCCGGACTGCCCACCTGGTACACCATCCGCGCCAGCAAACAGGGGTATATCGCGCGCAAGAAAGAGATCGACTTTCTTGTCGCGATGAACGCCGAGACCGCCAAGGAAGATGTGCTGTCACTGACGCCCGGCTCCGTTTGCGTGTATGACGAACCGCTGAGCCTGAGCGCGGTGCGCAGCGACATCACCTTTTATCCGGTGCCATTTGACAAGCTGGTCGCGCCGGTATGCCCGGATGCGAAGCTGCGCCGCCTGGTCAAGAACATGCTTTACGTGGGCGTGGTGGATTTTCTCCTGGGAATCGATCTTCACGAATCAGAGAAGGCCGTTGCCAAGCAGTTCGGAAAAAAGAAAAAAGCCGCGGACCTCAATATCGCCGCCGTGCGCGCCGGCTACGACTATGCCAAAGCGACCTTCACCAAACAGGACCCATTTTTCATCGAAGCCATGAATGAAAACCAGGGCAAGGTCATCATTGACGGCAACGCGGCCGCGGCCCTGGGGTGCATGTTCGCCGGCGTAACGGTGGTGACGTGGTACCCGATTACGCCTTCGACATCTCTGATTGAGTCGCTGATCGATTACCTGAAGGAATACCGGATTGGCCCGGACGGCAAGGCGACCTTCGCGGTTGTGCAGGCCGAAGACGAGCTCGCCGCGATCGGCATGGTGCTGGGCGCGGGCTGGGCGGGCGCCCGTTCCATGACCTCCACATCCGGCCCCGGCATCTCGCTGATGGGAGAATTTGTCGGGCTCGGCTACTACGCGGAAATTCCCGGCGTGATCTTTGATGTGCAGCGCGTCGGCCCTTCCACCGGGCTGCCCACGCGCACCATGCAGGGCGACATTCTCAGCACCGCGTTTCTTTCTCATGGAGACACGAAACACATGATGCTCCTGCCGAGTTCGGTGGCCGAGTGCTTCAGCATGGCCATGGAGGCATTTGATCTTGCAGAGAAATTTCAGACGCCCGTATTTGTCATGTCCGATCTTGATCTGGGCATGAACAACTGGGCCAGCGCTCCGTTTACCTATCCGGAGAAGCCAATCAGCCGCGGCAAGGTCCTGAGCGCGGACGAGCTGCAGAAACTGGGCAGCTTTGCCCGGTACAAAGACGTTGATGGCGACGGCATTCCTTATCGCACGCTGCCGGGCACACAGAACCCGGCGGCGTCATACTTCACCCGCGGCAGCGGGCACAATGAGAAGGCCGGCTACAGCGAGCGGCCTGACGATTACAAGAACAATGTAGACCGCTTGTCGCGCAAATTTGATACGGCGCGAAAGTTTGTTCCCGCGCCGGTGAAAGAAATCAGTGACGGTTCGAAAATCGGCGTGATCGCCTACGGCACCACGCACTGGGCCATGGTTGAATCGCACGACCAGCTTGCCAAGGAGTACGGGGTCAAGGCCGATTATCTGCGTCTGCGCGCCTATCCCTTCAACCAGGACGTGCACGAGTTCATCAAGGCCCACGACAGGGTCTATGTAGTGGAACAGAATCGCGACGGACAGATGCACGAACTGTTAAAGCTCGATGTTGCGCCGGATCAGGTGGTCAAGCTGCGCCGCGTGCTGCATTACAACGGACTGCCGGTGGATGCGCGGTCGATTACGGATGAGATCATTTCCCAGGAGGGTAAGTAAATGTCGGCGACCCCAACTGCGCCTGCCCCGGCGCCCAAGACGAACATCATCGGTTTGACCGTGCTCGATTACCGCGGGGGCAAGAGCACGCTGTGTGCCGGTTGCGGCCACAACGCGATCTCCGAACGCATCATTGACGCCTGTTTTGAAATGGGCGTTGAGCCGGAAAACATGGTCAAGCTGAGCGGCATCGGGTGTTCCTCCAAGAGCCCGGCATATTTTCTCAACCGCTCGCACGGTTTTAACGCGGTGCATGGCCGCATGCCGTCCATTGCCACCGGAGTCGCCCTTTCCAACCACAAGCTGATGCTGCTGGGCGTTTCCGGTGACGGCGATACAGCCTCCATTGGAATTGGCCAATTCGTCCACCTGATGCGGCGCAATCTTCCCCTGATCTATATCATCGAAGACAACGGTGTTTACGGCCTCACCAAGGGCCAGTTTTCCGCGACGGCGGACATTGGAGCAAAGCTGAAGACCGGCGTCATTAACGATCTGCCGCCAATCGATACCTGCGCCCTTGCCATCCAGCTTGGGGCCACCTTTGTGGCTCGCTCGTTCTCGGGAGACAAGAGGCAGCTTCTGACGATTCTGAAGGCGGCCATCGCGCACCACGGCACTGTGATGATTGACGTGATCTCGCCCTGTGTCACCTTCAACGATCATGAGGGATCGACCAAGTCCTACAAGTACCTGAAAGACCATGACGAACCGGTGCACGAAGTGGGATTCATTCCCAGCTTTGAGAACATCGACGTGGATTACGATGCCGGCACCACCGCGAACGTGCGCATGTATGACGGCTCATCATTGCGGCTGCGCAAGCTCGACCGCGATTACGACGCCACCGACAAGGTGAACGCGCTCAAGGTCCTGGCGGAAGCTCACGACAAAGGTGAAACGCTGACCGGCGTTTTCTACGTGAACCCGCAGGCGCCAACCTTCATCGATCAGCTCAATCTGGTGGATGCGCCGCTGGGACAGTTGTCTGAAGCCATGGTCCGTCCGCCCAAACGGGTGCTGGATGAAGTGATGGAGGAACTCAGGTAGAGCGCAGTCCGTTCCGCTTGATCACAGATCTGAAACGCTTGCGGGCACAGGCTCAAGCAGGCCGACCTCGGATGCAATCTGCTGCAGCCTGGCGCGGGTTTCGCGTTTCACCGGAACCATGGGCAACCGGTACACTTCCTCAATCCGGCCCATCATCGCCAGCACGGCCTTCACCGGCATGGGATTCGATTCCAGGAAGTTTGCCTGCATCAGCGGCAGGTACCTGCGGTGAATCTGACGCGCCTTTTTCCAGTCATTGCTGAGCGCCGCAGCCGTGAGCTCTGACATCTCTTTTGGAATCTCGTTCGAAGCCACGGAGATAATGCCTGCGCCTCCGAGAGAGATCACGGGCAGAGTGACCGCGTCGTCGCCCGAGAAGACCAGGAATTTTTCCGGGACATGATTGAAAACTTCAGCAATCTGGCTGATGTTTCCGCTGGCCTCTTTGACGGCGATGATGTTGGGAACCTTTGCCAGCCGTCCCAGCGTCGCCGGTTCAATATTGGCGCTTGTCCGCCCGGGAACGTTGTAGAGCACCAGGGGCTTGTCGACTGCTTCCGCAATCGCCTTGAAGTGCTGGTACTGGCCTTCCTGGGTTGGCTTGTTGTAGTACGGAGATGCTGTGAGAATGGCGTCCACACCCCGCCGTTTGTTCAACTCGCGAGCTTTTTGTACGGCATCCGCCGTGTCATTGGACGTGGCCCCGGCAACAATCGGCACGCGGCCCGCGGCCACTTCCACGAAGATGTCGACCACCCGCAGCCATTCTTCTCTGCTCAGGGTGGGCGTTTCACCCGTGGTGCCGCAGGGAACAAGAAAGTGGATGCCCGAGTTGATCTGCCATTCGACTAACTGGCCGAGCCGTTCCTGATCGATGGTTTGATCTTCGCGGAAAGGAGTGATCAGCGCTGTACCGCAGCCCTGGAGGTTCATAGTGCTGTCTAGGATAGCAAATCAGCGGCGGCCAAGCACTATAGCTGGTCAACGATTTCGGGGAACTCGTAAAACCCTGTCTTGTCCCTGATCCACTCTGCAGCGCGCACGGCTCCTTCAGCAAAGCCCAGGCGTGACTTGGCGTCATGGGTCAGCAGGATGGTGTCATTGGCTGAATCCAGCATCACCAGGTGCATGCCAACGGTGTCGCCTTCGCGAACGGAGTTGATCTCGAGCTTCACGCCGGAAGCTTCCTCGAGGATTTTCTGCAGAGTCACGGCGGTGCCGGAAGGCTTGTCTTTTTTGTGCACGTGGTGGCGTTCCAGGATATTTCCGTTGTAGTTGTTCTTCAGCACGGGAGCAATGGCGCGCACCGCCTTGAAAAAGAAATTCATCCCCACGGAAAAATTGGAGCCGAACACAAGCGCCGCGTTTCGTTCCTTGATAACGCCGCGAATGCTCTCCATGTGCTGATACCAGCCTGTGGTGCCAACCACCATGGGGACGCGGGCCTCCGCACAGCGGATCACGTTGGGAATTACGGCCTGAGGCGTAGTGAAGTCGATGGCGACCTCGGTTTGCCGCAGGAGTTCGAGCGTGAGGCCGCGTCCGCCCTGATTTTCACTTCCGCCCAGCGTGCGGACCGCATGCCCGCGGTTTCCTGCCATTTCGGCGACCAGCGCGCCGGTCTTTCCTTTGCCCAGCACAAGTACTTTCACGCGAAAACCTCAGGATCCACTTCTTGAAAGAAAACCTGATGCAGGCGAGACACTACTTTAGGGACATCAGGTTCGTCAATCACAAAGCTGATGTTAATCTCCGACGCGCCCTGCGAGATCATCTGAATATTCACATCGGCAATCGCGCTGAAAACTTTCGCGGCGATTCCGGGCGTGTTGCGGATGTTCTCGCCTACCAGGCAGACGATCGCTTTTCTTCCTTCATACTTCACGTCAGCCAGCTTGCCCAGGTCAGCGGCGATGGCGGCGATGGATTCATTCGAATCAACCGTTACCGACACACTGACTTCCGACGTGGAAACCATGTCCACGGGGCAGCGATGATTGGCGAACACCTCAAAAATGCTCTTGAGAAATCCATGGGCCATCAGCATGCGCGTGGCCACGACATCCACCACTGTGATGCGCTTTTTGGCCGCAATGGCTTTGAAGACATTCTTGCTTTTCGGCGCTGTGGCGGTGATTTGCGTGCCTTCACACTTCGGGTTCCGCGAGTTGAGAATCAGAACGGGAATGTTCTTGCGGATGGCCGGCAGCAGCGTGGCCGGATGGAGGACTTTGGCGCCGAAATATGCCAGTTCGGCGGCTTCTTCAAAACTGATGGTCTTGATGCGGCGCGCCTCGGGACATAGACCGGGGTCGGTGGTCATCATGCCGTCCACATCCGTCCAGATTTCAATGCGGGTTGCGTTGAGGCCCGCGCCGATAATAGCGGCGCTGAAGTCCGAGCCGCCGCGGCCGAGAGTGGTAGCAACGCCTGCGCGGGTTGCGCCAATGAAGCCGCCCATGACAGGAACACGCCCTTTTTCCAGCAGCGGTCGAACCATTTCCGCCAGCCTTGCGTCGGTTTCGCCGAAATGAGGTACGGCTTTGCCGAAAGTATCGTCGGTCACAATGCACCTGCGGGAATCCACGTGAGAGGCTTCGATGCCCCGCTGTGAGAAGGCGGCAGCGGCTATTCTTGACGAAACGCGCTCGCCAAACCCGGCGATGGTATCCGTGGTGCGCGGAGTCAGTTCGCCGACGGCGACTACGCCGCGCAGAAGTTCATCCAGGGCCTTGAAGTCAGTCTCCAGTTCAGGCGCGAGCTTCTCAAAAGCGCCTGGGCCCAGCAAGTCGACGGCAGTATTGTAATGCCGCTCGCGCGCGGCGCGGGAGAGTTCGAGGGCCTGATCCCGTTGTCCTGCAGATGCCGCCGCAGCCATGGCCAGAAGCTGATCGGTGATTTTCGCCAGAGCGCTGATCACCACCACGGGACTTTCGCCCAGGCGTTGACGGACGATCGCCGCCGCGCGGTCAATCGCCTGCGCGTCCTGCACGGAAGTGCCGCCGAATTTCATTACGATCATGGCTGCATCCCGGTTTCCGCGCTCAATCGAGATATCCCTGCGCTTTGAGGAGCTCGCCATTCAGGATCGCCGCCCCGGCAGCGCCGCGAATCGTATTGTGCGAGAGCACCGTGAAGCGCCAGTCAAAGATGTTGCAGGGACGCAGGCGTCCCACCACGGCGGACATCCCGCGTCCGCGGTCCCGGTCGAGACGCGGCTGCGGGCGGTCTGGAGCAGGATCGTAGAAGATGGGCTGCTCCGGGGCCGAGGGCAGGTTAAGCTTCTGTGGCGTGCAACGGAACCCGGTCCACGTGCTGACGATCTCCTCAGCGCCCGGCTTCTTTTCCAGTTGCATTGAGACAGATTCCGTATGGCCGTCTTCCACGGCAACGCGGTTGCAGTGCGCGCTTACCACAACATCGGACGGCCGAACATGGTCGCCCTGCAGCATGCCCAGAAGCTTGCGGGTCTCGGCCTCCAGCTTGGGTTCTTCATTGGCAATGTAGGGGATCACATTTCCCACGATGTCCAGTGACGGCACGCCGGGATATCCCGCGCCGCTGACCGCCTGCATGGTGGCGACAAATATCTTTTCTACCGTGAAGCGCTGATGCAGCGGTCCCAGTGCCAGCACCAGGCCGATCGCGGAACAGTTGGGATTGGTCACCATGAAACCGCCGTTTTTCCTGTACCACTTCTGCGTCTTGATCAGGGCTGTGTGATCAGCGTTGACTTCGGGGATTACCAGCGGCACGTCTTCCGCCATGCGGAACGCGCTGGAGTTCGAGACCACGGCGCAGCCAGCTTCCGCGAAGGCGGGTTCAATCTCTTTTGCGGCAGTCGCATCCAGAGCGGCAAAGACCAGCCTGGGCGTATCTTTTGCAGGCGCGGCGGCGTTCACGACGAAGTTTGCCACGTGCCGGGGAATCGGCGTGCTCAATCGCCAGGTTGCCGCTTCAGAATACTTCTTTCCGGCGGAGCGGTCGGAAGCCGCCAGCCACGCCACCTCAAACCAGGGATGGTCCTCAAGCAACTGGATGAAACGCTGTCCTACGGTGCCGGTGGCGCCGAGAATGCCAACTGGAATCTTGTTCGTCATGTGCTCGTAACAACTGATTTTAGCATTGCGACGCAGGAGCACTCAGCAGCGAGCACTCAGCCAATGGTCCAGGACTGAATGTTGAATCCTGATGGCTGGCGGCTAGTCCGCCGCTGCAGCAGTAGTAGCCGGCCTCTTCTTCACCAGGTACTCATCGGCCAGCACCAACACAAGAGCCGCGGTTGGGACCGACGCGAGCGCGCCGATCACGCCGGCCAGCGATCCGCCCAGCGCCAGGGCGATGATGACGGCAAGAGGGGAGAGTTTCAGCGTGGATCGCATGATGCGCGGTGAAAGGAATGCCGCTTCAAACTGCGCGTATACGGCGTGGAAAATCACTACGCCAAGCATCTTTTCCGGCGAATCCATAGCCGCCACGCTGCCTGCAATCACCAGAGCGCTGATCGGGCCGGCGATGGGAACAATATCCGCGATCCCGGCATACATCGCCAGGATGTAGAAGTATTTGAGATGGAGGGCGTAGTAGGCAGCAAGGCTGGCAGCTCCCATCGAGAGCATCATGATCGATTGCCCCAAAAGCCAGTTGCGCATGCGCCGGTTCGCCCGCAGCAGCGTTGCGTTCAAGCGGTTCTGCTGATGAAGAGGGAAGAGCGAGACCGCCCATTGCAGCGTCCGCTCGCCGTCAATGATGAAATAGGCGGTCAGGATGATCACCGTGAACGTTCCGAAGATTCCTCCGGCCAGATTGAGGAACAGGCTTCCTGCTCCGCCGACAATCTCCCGGGCATATTTCTGCAGCTCGGCGGGATCTACCTTGTCTCCGAACGGGAGATGCTGAAATTCCGCGCTGAGGCTGGCCACATGCCTGGGCCAGTCCGACGAGAATTGCCGCGCCTCGTGATAGATGGGAGGGAAGGCAAATACCATAAAAAGCGTTCCCACGACCAGCATCATCAGGATCAGGAAGACGAGGGCGAACCCCCGGCCCGCGCGCCATCGCTTCATTCGGATCTTCTGGATTACGCCAATGGCCGGCGAGAGCACTACTGCGAACAGGGCGCTCAGGTAGATCAGCAGCAGGACGTCGCGCACCGAGTACGCGATCCACAACGTGATCAGCACGCAAAAAAAGAAAACTATGTCAGAGCGGTGATTCTGCATACATCTGCGGCATTAATGGGAGTTTACTGCGGTTTTGGGGAATGCCGCATATCCGGAAGTACCAGGGATTTGGTAATTGGTAAACGCGGAAAAATGAGATGCGCGACCAATGCGTAGAAATTGATTTCAAATTACTCAATCACCAAATAACCCACTTACCCAATCCCTTCTCAATCTCGTACCACCTCAACATTGCTGGACGGGACTGACATTTTGATGACTTTGTAATCGTCGCTGACCCAGAGATTCCATACTACGCCGTCAGATTCAATCTTGAATTTGTTGAGCTCCTGTTGCCGGCCCTTCACATTGATTTGTTCGCGGCCGGTCAGCTCCATGGTCGCCGAGGCAGACGTATGCTGGTGCGGAACCAGAATCCCGAAATGGGTAGGCCCGCACATGCGCCCCTCGTTCGGTTTCATCACGCATCCTGTCGCCAGATAGCGCCACACCAGAAGTTCGCGGTGAGAGAAGAAGTTGTCATCCAGAATCACTGTGGAAGCCGGTAGAACGTAAGGCACGTCCATCTTCTTCTGGTCCGCGGGCATAACATGCTCCACCAGCAACTGGTCCTTCGGCTCGACTGTAGACTGCTCTTTTTGCGGTGAAAGCGCTTTCCACACATAGGAAAGCAGGTCTCCGTTGGGGGCCACGCGCATTTCAGCGGTCTGGGTGATTTTTGAATGGCCGTCGTCCACCGTGATTTCTGAATCGGCGACGCTCACATTCGTGTTCTTCTGCTCAATCGTGAATTTTTCCGTGCCCACGCGCCTGCCGTTCACAAAAATGCCGAAGCTGCCCGAATCCCAGACCTTGCTGCCGCCGGCCTTTTTGTCTTTCTGGTCGCCTGCGACGGAAATAGAAGCGAGGCAGGCAACGAGGCACGCCGCTACGAAAATGCGTTTATAGAAACCAGTCATAGTTTTTACTTCTGCGGACTTGCATGCAGCGCACCCACTGAAACAGGTGGTGGCTGCCCCGCTCTCAATACTTGAACGTTTGTGCCCGGCACCGTGATTTTCACAAGCTTATAGTGCTTGTCCACCCAGAGGATCCATTTCGTATCCGCCTTGCTGGGCTTCTCATTCAACCAGAACACCTGTTGCGGAGCGCGCATGTCCAACTCGACCCTTATGAATTCCTTCTCAAGCCCATTGGCTACGGCCTTCTCCTGCCCCAGCAGGCGCACCGTAGCATCCAGTGAAACGTGCTGTTGAGGTATCAGGACGGCGAAGGTGGCGGGCTTGCATGCAAGATCGCCGCCTGTTCTGGAGCACGTCGCCAGATAGTGCCACAGCAAAACCTCTCGCTGGGAAAAGAAATTGTCGTCGAGTATCACGGTCGAGGCAGGGAGAAAGTGTTTGATGTCCACTTCCTTCTGGTCATCCGGCGTGACATGTTCCACCAGGAGCTGGTTCTTGAAATCAACTCTGGTCTCTTCTTTTTTTGGCCGGGTCGCCTGCCAGGTGTAGGAGACGAGGTTTCCGCTGGGCGCAAGCTCCATGTCTGCTTTTTGCTCGGCTTTCACGCTCCCGCGCTGCATCTTGAATTCCGAGACGGTACGGCTGCTGCCCTCTGTCTGCTCAATCTCGAATTTTTCCGTAGCCACCCGCCGGCCGTTGACAAAAACACCGAAGCTGCCTGAATCCCAGATTTTGCCGTTGTCTGCCTGCTGCGCCGGATGTCCTTTGGCGAATACAGAAGTGGCCGCAAGAACCGAAAAAACCAGGACGGCGATCCTGACTGGTTTCATTCCTTCGTCTCCGGCACTCGAAATCCAAGAATCATTTCAATTTCCGCGCTGATATCTTCCACTCTCTTGCCCACCGTGTTCACGGTGTGGGTCGCCAACTGGTACGCGGCCCGTCTCTGTTCGAAAAGCTCGGCCAAGCGGTCTCCGTTACCGGCGAGAGGACGCACCGTCTGGTCCGATGTACAGCGCCGCCGCAATTCCTCAAGGGGAGCCTCAAGCAGAACGGTCACAGCACCGGCCTCTTTCAGGGCTGCGCGGTTTGCCGGCTGGGCAAATGTCCCGCCGCCCAGAGCCACTACAAGATCGTTCCGGTATGACGGATCTTGCAACAATTCCCTGAGCGCTTCGCTCTCCGCTCTGCGGAATCCCGCTTCCGCGGCTGCCGCAAAAATCTCCGGAACCGTTTTTCCTTCACGCCGCTCGATCACATCATCGAGATCGCAGAACCGCCATCGCAGGCGAGCGGCAAGAGCGCGTCCGACGCTCGTCTTGCCGGCTCCCATGAACCCGATCAGGAACACACGGCGGGTTGAGGGCGCCAGCACCATGAAAATTTCTGCTCGCGGCGCGAACCGCGATCTTATTGCTTTGTTACGCGGATTCTACCACTGAATGAGCGGAGCTCAACCGAAGATGAACCTGAGTTGGAGGTACCTGCGAAGGAACTGCCCGCCTTAGGTACGAACAGCGGGCGCTTGCTGGCCTTGAGCGGAAAATCATTTTCCACGCGTCCGGAAACAGAACGGGCGTTCAAGTCTACGGAAGCGGTCTGGGGCAGGCGCATATCGATGTTGCCGCTGTGGGTGGACATAAGGTAATCACCCACGCCGGAACAATCACCCTGGTAGGTAATGTTCCCGCTGCCGGTTGCAACGTTTACCTTAGGTCCCGTGACGTCAACCATCTTTACAGCGCCGCCGCTGGATGTCACCTCAACGTGGCCCAGGCTGACGTTATCCAAATTGACCGGGGCCGTCACGCTGCGAACGTGAACATGGGAGCGGGCAATGTCCTTGAGCGTGATCTCGCCTGTATCGGATGAGAGTGTAATGTCGCCGCTGATGCCGTTCGCGGTGATCGGCGCGGTGGCGGTATTAACGGTAAGCGATGTTCCCGGCGGTACGCTGATGTCGAGGTCAACTTTGGCCTCGTCGGCCGTGGGCTGCTGGCCAGGCAGGGCCTGGGCGCGAATCTCAATACGGCGCCGGTCGGGCGTGCTCTGGTGATCCACCTGCATCCTGCCGGAATTGAGCGAGTAGGCAACCACCACCTGGCGGCCATTTCCGGCCCGCAGGTTCACCGCGCCTGCATTGTTCACAATGTTGATTGTGCCGCCGGGGGCCAGATCAAGACGAACCTGTTTGCGCTCGGCGCCGGATTGTGCCGCCGCCACGGCCGTCAATGCGAAACCGGCCAATACCGCGAGCGCGGTGCTCCGGCGAACTGCCCTGGCTCGCGGGCTGCTCGCCGCGATGATATTGGACTGGTTCATGGCGGCCATCCTCTTCATCATCCTTTTACGGCAACGCTCGTGCGGTTGCCATCTGGTACAGCATTTCTTTCTGCGCGTGCGCCTCCACCAGTTGCTGCTGGGCCACGGCATCCTCAGGATCCAGTCTCACCGCCTGTTCCGCGTCAGAGATATAAGCGTTGGTCTCTTTCAGGCTCTGTTCATAGGCCCGGCCCACCGCGGGATCCTGTTGCGACATAGCGCTGATCACCTGCTGATCGTCGCTTGCCAGGTGAGTTGATTGAGTGCTGCTATTTTGCGCCGTAACCGGCGTCGCGGGCAAGTGTGGTTTATAGTTCACCAGAACGGCGGCAAAAACCGTGATCGCGGCCAGCGCCATCAACCATCCTACGGGCGTCCAGCTTTTCGCTTGTGTCGGGGTCGGGTATGTCAGTGTATGTCCCAGGCGGGACATTCGACCCTCCGTGAGCAGGCCTTCGTGGTGCAGGGACCGCTCAATGTTATTCCAAACCCGCGGGTTTGGGTCGCGCATGGGCAGCAGCAGCTTGGCCTGGTCGGCAATATAGCGCAGGTCCTGCACCAGTTCGGCACAGGCACGGCAAGACCGTAGATGATCCTCTTCTTCCTGGTTCCCGCCGCTCTCAATGATGTAGGGCAGTACTTCCTGAAATTGCTGGCAATTCATTTTGTTCTTCATCCTCTCCCAACGGCCCAGAACGCCCCTGTCAAAAGGTCATTTTGGGTTGCTGGCTCAGCCGCACTGTTCTAGTGTCGGGCGGCCTTTTCGGCTCTGCTGAGCTTCAGCAGGTCGCGCAGTTTCATCCGCGCTTTGTGCAGTTGTGATTTGCTGTTTCCTATGGAACAGCCCATCATTTCCGCAATTTCGTTGTGCTCATAGCCCTCCACGTCATGAAGCACAAAAATAATTCTGTATCCCGGCGGCAGGCTCTCAATGGCCCTCTCCAGATTCACCCGGTCAATGGAGCCGGCCAGGACTATGTCGCGCGCTCCAATGTCCTTCTTCGGCCCGTCTTCATGCTGCGGCTCCAGCGCCTCGTCCAGCGAGACTTCCGGCAGGCCTTTCTTGCGCAGGTGCATCAGCACCACGTTCACGGCCAGGCGGTGCAGCCACGTGGAGAATGCCGATTCTCCGCGGAACGTCCCGATCTTGCGGTAGAGCTGCAGGAACGCCTCCTGCGTCAGGTCTTCCGCTTCCGCCGTGTTTCCGGTCATGCGCAGACACAGAGAATACACACGCCTCTTGTGCAGCCCATATAAGGCCTCAAACGATTCCGCGTCACCGCCTTTGGCCCGTTCAATCGCCTCTGCTTCTGACAGTCCGGATGCAGTGATTTTCTTTGCTTGTGTCAATTTGCCCTTATGAGGCCGCTGGTCAATAGGATGCGGCCGAGTAGCTGCTGTGTTGTACATCAATAAAATGCTCCAGCCGACGCGAATGTCTAATTGAACCTTTTTCCGGAGCTTTGGTTGCCTGAGAGCGGCCATTGGCGCTCAGTCCTTCGCAGATAGCCTTTCGCCAAATCCCGAGCACCCGTTGGATAACCTGGTTCGCCGGCCATGCCCGATCAACCGCCAATGGGTTGCGATCACGGCGACCTGTCCCAGCGAAGCCGTGGATGACGGACATTTTCTACCCCCGCCCCCCCTTTTTATCCGTTTTGTTGCAAACAAAACCACTTACGCGAAATCGACCCAGTCCCGACCCCTGGGTCACGCCGAGTTTTCCACTGGGTCACCCAACGTTTTCCACTGGATCACCCAGATTTTCAGGTGAGTGACCCAAGCGCCCGGTGCCTCGCTGACACGCTCTTGCACTCCGGTAGCGGGGATCAGCAGAGGGTCGCAAAGCAATGCTGCACACCCGAGCCCGTGCGGTGAGCTCAGCGTGAGCGCTGGAGTGCAGTGAATTCGTCATATGTTCGCTCACCATGATACAAGCCGGACGGCCTATTTTCAAGTTCACCCGCCGGCAGTGACGCCGCCTAAGCCGGAGCACCTGCGGTTTTCGCCGGAGCACGAGGAGAGCGCCGCCAGACGGGCTATTCACTGCTTACCTTTGTAACTTGCACAGCGTTTGCAGCTATGTGAATTTACAGCACGGAGTTGTGTCTATTTCCTGAAAAGATGCCCTTGAGGCCGCGAAGACTCCGCATGTCAAGAATTCAGATTGCCGCACTCGCCGCAGCACTGGCTACAGCGCTTCCTGTTGCGGGTCAACAGCCTGCAACTACGGCGCCACAGGGGCAAAATGCGCCCAGCATCGAGATCACCACGAGTTCGCCTCAGGCGCGCGCTCTGTTTGAGCAGGGACTCAACAAGATGGAGACTCTGCACTGGGAGCCTGCTTTGGCTGACTGGCGTGATGCCGCGCAGGTAGATCCGAATTTCACGCTTGCGCACGCCTTTCTGGCCATGCTGTCGCGCGACCCGGTGGAGCAGGTGACCGAACGCGATAAGGCGATGGCTACCAGGAAATTCGGCGGGCGTGAGGAGCAGCTCGTTGTCGATTGGGTGGTCAACAGCAGCCAAAGCCGCTGGGTGCCGGCGATCCAGGCCATGAACGAGGCGCTGGCTGACTATCCTAAAGACAAATACATGGCGTGGCTGGCCGGGCTGTGGCTTACGAACCAGCGCCAGTCCGAGCGCGCCATCCCGCTGTTCGAGCGCGCCAACCAGATCGACCCGAAATTTGCCGATCCACTCAACCAGGCAGCGTACTGTTACGCCCGCCTGTGGAATTTTGACAAGGCGTTCGCAGACATGCGGCGCTATGCGGAACTGCTTCCCAATGAAGCCAACCCGCAGGACTCCATGGCGGAAATTTCCCGCATGGCCGGGCACTTCAACGATGCCCTGGAGCACTACCACGCTTCGTTGAAGATCGATCCTTCTTTTATCGATTCACAAGCCGGGCTGGGCGATACCTACGCCGTGATGGGCGAAGAGGAGAAAGCGCGCGCTGAATACGACATCGCCATTGCCCGGGCCACCACCCGCGTGCAGAAGATCACCTATGCTCTGCAACGGGCCAGCACCTGGGCGCGCGAGCAGAAGTTTTCCCAGGCCGATGCGGAGTTCCAGCAGATTGCCCAGGACGCCCATGATCAGGACCTCGGGACCCTGGAGGCGGAAGCCTGGCGCATGATGTCGGTTTATCAGACGAACAACCGCAAATCGACGCGGATGCTGAGCAAGGCGGAAGAGGCCCTCAACCATCGGCACAAGATGTCAGCGGCTGCCCGGGATCAGGAGTTGGCGCTGATTCTGCGCACGCGAGTGGGCCATTC
>JBLMYN010000280.1:0-9715 GCA_050258305.1 Actinomycetota bacterium | reverse complement strand
GTCATACATCAGGCTCACACCACCGTGCTGGATGAGGCGATTCTCGAAATCGTACGCGTTATCGATGCCGCCGGAAGAGATGGTGTTGCCGTTGGCGTCGTAGGCGTCCGAGGTGAGACGGTCATTGGCGTCATAGGCGAATGCGTTGCTGGGAACCAGGGCCAGCGTGGAAGTCAACTGCGTGCGGTTGCCGACTGGGTCATAGGTGTAGTCCGCCTCGCCGTTGTTGCCGCCCGAGTCGCCGCTGATGGCCTCGGAGAGCAGGCGGTAGGCGTTGTCATAGGTATAGGTCACGTTGCGTCCGCCCAGTTCAGCCGCGGAGAGGCGATGCCCTTCAGGATCCAGAGTGTAGGTGAAGCTGGAGAGCGACGCGCCTTTGGCCGAGCCGGTGTGCGTGACGCGGTTCAGCGCGTCAAAGACGCTGGTGGTCTGCACTCCGTTGGGATACGTGGAGCCGGTGAGGTTGCCAAAAGCGTCATACCCGTAGGTGGTGGTTGAGGCCAGTCCCTGCGCTGCCAGCCGGTTGTCTGTGACGCTGGAGAGGCGGTCATCAGCGTCATAGTTGTAGCTCACGTTGGCGCCGTTGACGTTGGAAGAGACAAGGCTCTTCACGTTATTGGCCGTGTCGTAGGTGTAGCTCAGCGAACCTTCAGGCGTGGCCTTGTTGATGAGGCGGTTGCGGTTGTCATAAGTGTATGTGGTTACGCCGCTGGCGTCGCTCATGGAGGCGCGCTTGCCGGTTGCGGTGTAGGTGAAGCTGATGGCCGGCTGGCCCAGCGTGGGATCCGGGATCTTTTCCAGCAGACGGTTGAGCGCGTCGTACTGGTAGGTTGTCGTCTTGCCGTTGAAGTCGGTGTGCGAAATCAGGTTGCCGGCCGCGTCGTAGCCTTTGCTCTCAGACATTCCAAGGGGGAGGGTGCGCGAAATCTGCCGGTTCACCTTGTCATACTGCAATAGCGTGACGTGCTGGTTGGCGTCCGTGATGCTGGTGAGATTGTTGGCCGGATCGTAAGCATACGTTGTGGCCTGGTTCAGGGCGTTGACCACCGAGATGAGGCGGTTGGCGCCATCATACGATTTACTGGTGATGTTGCCGGCACGGTCAGTGATTGAGGTCTGGTTGCCCACGCCATCATAGGCCATCTTGAGCGTAGTGCCGTTGGCATAGCCGATGGAGGTGAGGCGGCGCCGGACATCGTAGTTGATCGAGGTGGTGTGCTGGTTGGGGTCAGTGAAGCTGGTCACCCGGTTGTTGTTGTCATAAACGAACTGCGTCAGCCTGCCCAGAGCATCCTTCACGCTGGTGGGCCGGCCCGCGGCATCGTAGGCATAGGTGGTGAGATTGCCGCGCCCGTCGGTCTGGGTCAGGCGGTGGCCGGCGGCGTCATAGGTATAGGAGATGGTGGCCGCATCCGGCGTGCCGAATGCATACGTCATGCTGGTGAGGCGGCCCGCAAGGTCGTACACGTACTTGGTGACGTGGCCGAGCTGATCCGTGTCTGTGAGTTTGTTCCCACGGAAATCGTAGGTGTAAGTCCGGGTGGTCAGGTCAGGATAGGTAACCTTGGCCAGGCGATTTGCCGCGTCATAGGTGTAGGTGGTGCGGTGTCCCAGGGCATCGACGTCTGCCGTTTTGTTCCCGGCATCGTCGTACTCGCGCCGCGTTATGTTGTTGTTCGCGTCCGTGGTGCTGGTGAGATGTCCCAGATCGTCATAGCCGTAGGCAGTCGTATTCTGCCGTGGATCGGTCATGCTGGTCTGGCGGTTCATGGCATCGTAGGTGTACGCCGTTGTGCGGTTCAGCGGATCGGTAAAGCTGGTGATGTTTCCGCTGGCGTCATGAGCAAAGACGGTTGTCTTGCCATTGGCGTTGTTGAGGCTCAGCAGGTTGCCTGTTGCGTCATAGCTGCCGCCCAGCAGAGTTCCGATGGAATCGCTCTCCTGGATCGGATTGAAATGCGCGTCGTAACCGATGGTCGTGACGTTCCCCAGCGCATCGGTGCGTGAAGTGACATCGCCAAACTGGTCGTAGACCTTGGTGGTTGCATGCAGCAGCGGGTCAGTGACGGAGGTCTGGAACCCGTTGGCGTCGTAAGTGTATCTGGTGATGTGGCCGAGCGGGTCCGTCATGCTGGTGACGTTCTGGTTGGAATCGTAGACGTAGCTGGTGGTGTGGTTCAGCGGGTCCTTGATGCTGACCGGATTGCCGAAGCTGTTGTTGGTACGCACCTCAATGCCGCCATCGGGATACGTGGTGGTTACCGTATTGGCGGTCACGTTGTAGGCGAACTGCGTTGTATTGCCGGCCGCGTCTGTGATGCTCTGCAGCCGCCCATCCGCCGTATAGGTTGTGCTGGTTGGGTTGCCGCGAGGATCCGTATCGCCCGTGAGCAGGTGCGTTGCGTCATAGGTGTACATCTCCGGCGTGGTGGTGCCTGCCAGAGTGACGGACGCGAGATTGCCCGAGGCATCATAGGCATAGGTGTTCGAATTGCCGTTGAGGTCAGTGATCTGGGTGATCCGGCCTTGTGAATCGCGAATGAAGGGAATGCTAAGCGTGCCGGCGCTGCTGGTGATGCCGTTGGCGCCGAAAGTGAGAATGTTGCCATTCGTGTCAGTAATGGACTGGATGTGGCCGTTCGCCGAAATCACGAAGACTCGGCCCAGCGGGTCAGTGTAGTTGTAGGTGGTCGGCTGGTAGGGGCCGGTGGGGAAGCAGACGATCTGCCCCTGCACCTGGAGCAGCGCGCCGCATCCATCCGAGGTGAGCGAACCATGGAGCCCTGCCTGAGGAACGTATTTCGGAAGCAGCAGCCACGGGAACAGGAATGACGATGGCACCACCTGGAAGAAGAACGTCCGGCGCTGGCCGTTGATGGTGAAGCTCACGTTGTTGGCCGCATCCACCTGCAGGTCAACGCTGGTGGCGAGAGACCAGCCAAAGCCGAAGTCTCCGGATGTGGTCTTGTTCAGGCTGTCGTACGTGCGCGAGATGATGATGGGCAGACCAGCCAGGGGGACGCGCAGATCAGTCGTGGTGAAGGTAACGCGCCCGGGTTTGTTGTCGCCGATGACGCTCACAACGATCACGCTGGTGAGCTGGCTGCCGTTCGATGCGGTCGCCTGCAACTGGATGGTGTAGCCGCCGTTGGCCAGGGTGCTGCCGTCGAATGTCCCGATCGTACCCGTGCCGGTCGTGTTGCCGTTAATGACGTGCACATCGCTCGGATTGGCGGTCGGCCAGTACTCCAGCGTGCCGGAAGTGAGAGTGATGCCGCTGGCGACGGTGATGGGAAGCTGGCCCTGCGTGACTGTTCCGATGAGGGGCTGGCCGATCCATCCCTGTTGGGCGAACGTGGTGGTTGTTCCACCGCCGCCGGCAGGAACAGTCCAGTTGACATTCACGAGATTCGAAAATGCGCCCAGGCCGCTGATGTTGCCGACAGCCTGCACGGTATCGGTGCCGGCGTTGACCGCGCTGTAACTGAAGCTGGCGCGGCCGGTGGCATCTGTGGTCCCGCTCAACTGCTGCATGTTGGCGCCGTTGATGATGAGGGCTACGCCAACGTTGGGAACGGCGGCGCCGGATGCGTCAGAAGCCTGCACTGAGAAGGTCTGCGTCTGGCCGACAGCAAGAGTGGGCGGATTGTTCGGGCTGAGAGTCAGCGATCCCGTGGGCGGCACACCTTTGCTGTTGGTCTGGCCGACCGTCATGGTCAGCACTTCCTGTCCGGCGCAGCATTCGGTGTAATCCAGTTCATAGGGATAACTGCCGGCGGCAGGGAAATGCACCACAATGGTGTTTGCGACTGGAGCGGTGGCGCTGTTGAAAGCGCCCATCACGGGCAAACTCTCAAATGGCGTCAAACCGGAAGCCGGAACATTGAGCAGCGGCCCGCTCACGCGCGTTGCCCCTCCGCCGACGCCCAGGATGAATCCGTCGTCGGAGAAGAAGCTCAACACCACGTCACCCGCGCTGGCGACTGTGAACGTGCTGGTGAAGACTGCCTGGAAGGTGAACAGGGTGCCGACGCCTGCCTGCACTCCGTTGCCCGCTGCCATGATCGTTCCGGTGAAGTTGCCGTTCAGGTCTGTTGTAACGTCGAAGAACGGGCGGGTATTCACGCCGATTCCTGACGTGTTGCCCGGAATGGTTCCTGCGGGCGGGTTGAAGTCAATGGTCGGGAACGACTGCGTGAACGCAGGTGTCGCGGTGGCCGGCGTGTTGAATGAGCCCGAACCGTTCGAGGTGAAGAAGCGGGCAAAAATGGTGGCGGTGGAGATATTCTGCACCGGCGTGACCCAGCTTACCGCGGCAGTGTTCGAGACCGCGGACCCGGAGGTCGCCTGCACCGCATCGGTGCCGCTGTTGGCTCCGGTGTAGGTGAAGGTCGCCTGGCCGGAGGCATCCGTGATGGCTGTTCCGCTGGTGGGATTCGCTCCTGTCACCGTGAACTGCACAGTGGCATTGGGAATCAGGACCGCATTCGGATCTTTGAGCGTCGCCGTGAGCGTCTGCATGGTTCCGGTCACATCAGGTCCGGCGATTGCGGGAGCAAGCACGAGCGAGTTGAACTGCGTGGGATTTGTGACCGTTGTTTGTGCGCTGGCGGAGAGCGGTCCGTAGGCGTTCCCGACCGCGTCATTCCACATCACCGAGGCCTGCGCGGTGATGGTGCCCGCAGGCTGCGTTGTGGGAACGGCAAAGTTGATGGTTGCCTGGAAGACGCCGCCTGCGGCAATTGCTCCCACCGCTGGCGTTTGCATGCTGCCATCCGGCAAGGTAACGGTCAGGTTGGGCGCGGGTGAAGTTGCCGCCCCAATATTCATCAGTGTGACGGTATAGCTCAGCGTGGTGCCGGCCTGCACGGTGCCGGGTGCGCTGATGGACACCGTAACAATCGGCAGAACTTCCTTCGACTGCACCTGGCCCGTGGTCGGGCCATAGGTTGCGCCGGTCGGATCAGACCATCCGAGGCTGGCCTGGAAGTTCAGCGCGCTGTTGTTGACTCCGGCAAGACGGGTTTCATAGGCGGCGTCAGTTTCGGTGAGAAGCCGCGCCGGCACAACGGGAACCTTCCAGGTTGTTTGCGCCGTGGTGGAAGCGCCCGGAGCCAGCGGGAACGCAGGAGCGTTGCTGGTGGTGTTGTCAGGATTGGTGACCTGCAGGTTCGACTGTACGGCGGTGCAGCCGCCCGTGTTGTTCACGTTAAAGGTCAGCGTGGCGTCCTGGCTGGGCAGCAGTGTTGCGGGCGCCTGCCCGGTAAAGTTCAAAACCGGCACGCGGAGTCTGGTGGAAAACATCTGCTGGCCGACGTCACCGTAAGCGTTACCGCTGGTGTCGCTCCAGTTCACCGTAGCCTCAGTGCTCAGCAACTGGCCGTCGGCGGCGGCAAGGCGCGCCAGATAGTCAGCCGTGCTTTCGTTGGCTCCCTTTGACGCGAGCGCAGCTTCAGTAAAGCTGACCGGCTGGGTAAAACTTGACCCCGGCGCAAGGCTGGCCACGGTGATTGCCTTTGTGGAGCCATCGGGCAGGGTAGCGTTCACCTGGACCGCGGATGCTGTATCGGAGCCGATGTTGGTGGCGGTTACGAGATAGGTGGCGGTTGCCCCGGGACTCAGGACCGCGGGGCCGCTCAGAGCCAGGGTGACAATAGGAATCTTCAGGACGCTCTGTGATATGACATCCACCGGGAGATAGATCTGCTGGTTTGCGTCGCTGAAGTTTACTTCGCCCGTGACGGTGAAGATACGGCCGTTCAGCGCAGCCAGACGCTGTATGTAATCCGTGGATGTTTCCAAACTCTGGCGCGTGGGAATGCCGGGAACCACAGCCAGGAAGCTGGCAGACTGGCTGCCTCCGGCGGCTACGGTGCCCAGATTGAGCGAAGCCGTTGCCGGCGTCAGGCCATCGAGAGTTTCATTCACCGTCACGCCTGTTGCCGCCGTGGCTGTGGAGGCGTTGCTGACAGTGGTATTGATCGTGATCTGCTGGTTGGGCAGCACGGATGCAGGCTGCGTTTGCGAGGCTGTTACAACTGCCGGTTGAGGAAATACTCCCGCGCAATCACCATTCACTCCGGCGATCCAGCCAAACCCGGGCTCTCCGGGAACCGCGCCGTAAGGCGGCGTGTGGTCCACCTTGACCACCGCGCCGCAGGCGACGTTGCCGAACACCGTGTCACTGGATTTGACGACAACCGTGGATACGATCACCTCGATGAAATCAGGCAGGGTGCCGCTGGGCGGGAAGCTTTGTCCTGGCTTTACATTCCAGCAATCGGGCGTGAGCGTTTGTGGCGTGGCATTCACCTGGCACTGCAGCGCCGGAGACGGTGAACCGGACCAGCCTTTGAATGAAGGATTGGCGGCGAAGTATTGCCCGCTCGTGACCTGGCTCTCCCACTGTGAACCCCAGAAGTTTACGTATTGCCCGATCTTCAGTCCGCCGGTGTTGCCGCCCCAGACCACGAATGCCGCAGGGGAATAAATCGTGAGCGGCACAGTCTGCACGGATGGCTTGAAGAAGTCGTCGCCCGCAAAGGACACCGTCATGGATGAAGGACCGACCTGGGTCGCATCGAGCGTGATGCTGGTGCTTGCAACTCCATTTGCGTTCGTCACAGCGCTCACCGTGTTGGCGCCCACGGTGAAAGTCACGGTCTTGTTGGCGATGGGGGAGAGATCATCCGGGTCCACCAGAAGCGCTGTCACAGTTTGCGGCGTTCCAGTCCTGATGAGGCTTACACCGGTATAGCGAACCCGTGATTCTTCGCGATCCACATTGATAGTGCTCGAAGTCTCAAGCGCAGGCAGAACGCCATCGCCGGCAAAGTTCACATTCACGGGCACGGGGCCGGGTGCGCCAAGAGACGTGGATGCGCGCGCAACGCCGGTCGCGTCCGTCAGAGCAGACAGAGTCTGGCTGCCCAAGACAAAGGCAATCGACTCTCCCGCCACGGGCGCGCCGTTCGAATCCGTGAGCAGAGCCGCCAGATCCACCGGATCATTGAACTCGCCGGCAGTGGAGCCGATGTAGATCAGGCTGGCCGAACCGGTTGACGAAGAGCCCTGGCTGCACGAAGCCGTCTGCCAGTCGATAACCGACTGGCCGGAAAGAACGGTGGCTGAACTCGCATTAAGAACCGAGGCCTGCAGGACGTCGCCGCCCTGCGTGGAACTTGTATAAGAAAATTGCGCATTGCCCTGGCTGTCAGTAATGTTCTGCCCGGTCTGGCCCATGTTGGGGCCGCTCAGTACTTTGAAATCAACCGCCACGTTGGACAGCGGCGCGCCGGACGGATCGGTGAGCTGCGCCGTGGTCGTAACCGGCGATCCGCCGGTTCCGGTCGCGCTCGTGGGCTGAAGAGTGAGCGTTCCGGCAGGATGATCAATGCTCACGGTGCCGATCGGACGCCATTGCAGCGATTCATTCCCCCGGCACGACAAATCAAAGCCGCCGGTATCGAGCACATGGGCGGTATCAGAAAACGTCTGCGGAGTTCCGGCGATGGTAACCGTAATGATCGGTATGCGGGTTTCCGTGCTGCTGAGTGTGCCTCCGCAGGGCACGATGGGAAACGCGCTGGTGTCAAAGTTGCCCGGCTGCGTCTGGGTGAGAATAGCCGAGCCATCAACGGGAATGGTAAAACTGCCCCATAGGTTGAATTGCGCGTTGCTTCGCTGCAGATCGACAGAGACGCTGTCAATGGCCAGCGGAGCCCCGCTGGTGTTGTCGATGCGAATCGCGCCGGCATCCACGGGGGTGCCGCCGCCGATGAAGAGCGTGTTGGGCGAGCCTTGCCATGGAGTGGGGAAATTTGCTGACGCGGAGCTGCTGTCCGCAAAACCAACCGAAACCTGGAACGGACCATTCAGCACCTGCATGGTGAGGCTCATCAGGCTTGGGCCAAAAGGATTCGCCAGTAAATCCGCGCCGTGGATTCCGGGCAGCGCCGGCGCATGGAGCGACGCAAGCTGCGGATTGCCGGAAAGACGAGGCACCGGATTCCGGGCCGGGAGACGCAGGTCTCCTCTTTTCTCAGCCGGGCTCCCCGGGAGAGACGTATGGCCGGAAGGAAGTGCGGCAAAGTCGGATGCAGAGCTGCCGGTATTACGGGCGTGGTCGACCGCATACGCCGGCAGTGAACCCATGACCAGCACCCACACTGTCAACGCGCTGATGATTTTGTAAAGGAAATGATCGCGGCTAACGGCGATAAGGCGTACTGGTACCCGCCCGGAAGATTGTGTTTTCATCGGGACAGCTCCTTTCCACAGCAAACAGCGGTGTTGCGTGGGGGCCTGTCCTTCTCCGTCAACTCGAGGGCTAAATCTAAAACTCCAGCAGCTCTGAAAATTGTGAGATTTTGTATCACCGCCGAAACAACGGAAGCAAGTTAAAAAACTGTTTTTTGAAGATTTATTTTTACTTAGAGACTGCAACAATCTGGTTATCGGCATACTCGCCCGTATTCCGGTGACAGCAGCCCAGAAACCAAAGCGACTTGCTCCTCAAGCGAGCTTGACAGGGACATCCATGGCGGAAGTCATGGGTAAGCAGACATTTCCCTTCGACTATGTCGTCTCTAACGTGCCGTCTCCGCGGGACTTCCGCGGACCACCAGGACGGGACACTGGGCGCGAGAGACCACGTCATAGGCTGTGGGTCCGGGGAGATGGGCGGCGATTTGTGGATGCCGCGCGCCACGCACGCCGAGCACAATCAGCTCCGCCTGAAATTTCGCGGCAACATCAAGGATGGAATCCGCTCGCGGGCCAAACTCAACGTGATATTCGGTGGCGAGCCGCTGGTCCGGAAGGGGCCACTGCCGTTCCACCAGGCGCTCTTCAATAAAATCTGCGGCCCGCAGGCGGGTGGAGAGCGGCTCGCGCCAGACATTATCGGCCACATGCACGAAGGCGAGTGAAGCCGCGTAGTGCTTCGCCAGAGAGTATGCAAAGTGCAGAGCAGCCTCAGATTCCGGAGAAAAATCAGTAGCGTAAAGAACGCGGCGCAACCGGCCTTCCGCTTCCGCCGGAATGGAAGCCTGCGGCCCCACGATCAGCAGCGGCGTTTGCGCCGTCTGCAGGATCTGCTCCGCGGTTGAGCCCAGCAGCAGCTTTTCCACGCCGCGCCGCCCACGCGTACCGATCACCAGCAGATCGATGGAGTGCTCTTCCAGCATGATGGAAAGGATGGGCCAGATATCGCCGTGCCCGATCAGCACCTCATGCTCCAACGCCACCTCATTCGCCATGGCGCGAAGGGCTTCCATCTGCTCTTCCACGTGCGCGGTGGCATTCACGGCGCCGTCGCCATTACTCTCCGCATCGGGAATCACGTGGGCAAAATAGAGCTTCGACCTGAAATGGCGGGCCACGGCAACGGCATACGGCAGGGCCGCCATGGATCCGGGAGAAAAATCCGTGGCCAGCAGAACACGATGGATGGGGATTTGCGCCATGGTGCTCTTTCCCCGAGGCGAGGCCGCCTCGCAATTTTGAAGCGCCGTTAATACCCTACACAGCGATTATACGTGGCACGCGCGCGAACTTCTGTGAGACGGCGGCGGTTCAATTTGTGTGCTTCTCTTCAGTGGGGGCACTTCCCGGGCGGCGGAAGCAGCATCGCAAGAATAGAATGCTAAGTTCTCAAATGGAGGCGTGTTGCTGAGGGAGAGCGATCCGCGTCTGGTGGCTGAATCTGTGGTGC
>JBLMYN010000279.1:0-5366 GCA_050258305.1 Actinomycetota bacterium | reverse complement strand
ATGCCAAGTACCAGAATCTGAGGCGCCAGATCGGACCGACGCTGTATGTGCCCAGCGCGGGCCAGGACGTTTCTTTCGCGGTACGGAGTGCGGCAGATCCGAGTAAGTTGGTTCCGGCGATTCGCGAGATTGTGAACCTGCGTGACAGTACTCTCGCCCTGCGGCATGTTGTCACTGAAAAAGAGCAGATTGAGCAGATGGTGTTCATTGAACGCCTGGTAGCGCAACTCTCAACATTCTTTGCCGTGCTTGCCATGTTTCTGGCCTGCGCCGGCATCTACGGCCTGCTCTCCTATGAGGTCACACGGCGCACACGGGAGATCGGAATTCGCATGGCCATTGGCGCACAGCAGAACGACGTGCTGGCCATGGTTGTGCGACATGGCTTGCTGCTGACCCTGGCCGGAGCGGTGTTCGGCATAGCGGCTTCATTGGGCGTGTCGCAGCTGCTGCAAAGCGTTCTGTATGGCGTGAAAGCGGGTGATCCAGCCACCTTGATTTCGGTGGCTGTTCTTCTTCTGCTGGTCAGCCTGGTGGCCTGCTGGCTGCCGGCGAGGCGGGCGACCCGAGTAGACCCGCTGGTAGCGCTGCGGTACGAGTGATTGGCAAGGGGGAGATTGATGTCGATCTATACACGAGTCAAGCACATGCTGAGTACAAGAAAGCGTGATTCGCAGATGCAGGATGAGTTCGCCTTCCACCTCGATGCGGAGATCGGAAAGAACATCGCATCAGGCATGCCGCCGGATGAGGCCCGCCGCCAGGCCCTGATCGCTTTCGGCGGCGTGCAGCAAGCAAAAGAAGCTGTGCGCCGGGTGCACTGGACCGATGGGCTGGGCACTTTCCTTCAGGACGCGCGATTCGGGTTGCGCCTTCTGCGGCGTGCGCCGGGATTTGCGTTTGTCGCCGTCATTACGCTGGCGCTTGGCATCGGGGCCAACACGGCGGTGTTCAGTTCGGCGGATGCGCTGCTGCTGCGGCCTCTCCCTTTTCCGCAACTGGACCGGCTCGTCACGGTTTTTGTGCAGCACGGCAGCGGCGGCATCTCGCGCCGGATGAGCCCCGCGGATTTTTACGATTATCAGCAGGGGAGCCGGAGTTTCCAGGAACTTGCGGCTTACTCCAGCGCCGATTTCAACATCACCGGCGGGGACGCGCCGGAGAAGATCAGCGGCGCGCAGGTCTCGGCCAACTTCTTCAAGGCAATCCAACTGCAACCAAGCGTCGGGCGGACATTTCTCCCGGAAGAAGAACGGCCAGGGCGAGCGGGTGTGGCGGTGCTTGGATACGGGTTGTGGACCCGCCGGTTCGCCAGTGATCCGGAGGTGATCGGGCGGGACATTGAGCTCAATGGCAACGCATACACCGTCATTGGCGTGCTGGGCAGGAAGATGATGTTCCCCGGCGGAGCGGAGCTCTGGGTGCCTCTGGAGCGAACAGACAAGAGGGCCGCGGACCACAAATCTCGCTCCCTCGAAGTGCTGGGGCGGCTCAAGCCGGGAACAGCGCTCAAGGAAGCGCAGCAGGAGATGAGGGCGGAAGCACAAAGGCTGGCGTCCGAGTATCCCGCAACAAACCAGGATCTGAGTGTGCGACTGCGGCCGTTGCGCCTGGTGGTCAACGGGACCCTGATGCTTCCGTTTGCTGAGACCCTGTTCATGGCGGCCCTGCTGGTGCTTTTGCTGGCGTGCGCCAACGTGAGCTTACTCCAGCTTTCGCGCAATGCGTCGCGGGGCCGCGAAATGGCCGTTCGTACAGCGCTGGGAGCGCGGCGGGGAAGGCTGGTGCGGCAACTTCTGATGGAGAGCCTGGTGCTCGCGTGCGTGGGCACCGCCGCGGCCTTCGTGCTGGCAAAGTGGGCGATCGCCGTGCAGGTGGCCAGTACATCGCCGACGGTGGCGCGTATTGTTGCCGGGCTTAGCGATATGCGGGTGGATGAGCGCGCCTTCCTGTTCATGCTGGCTGTGGCCGTATTTGCTGTGTTCGCTTCAGGCCTGCTTCCAGCGCTGGAAATCAGCAGGCCTGACCTGAACGCGCAACTGAAGGAAGGCGGGCAGAGTTCTTCCGGGCGCGCGCGGCATTGGATCAGAAGCACGCTGGTTGTGGCCCAGATCGCCATGGCACTCGCGCTGCTGGCGGGGACGATTGTTTCAGTAAGCGGCTTCCAGAGCATGGCGGCCACAGAAAAGTCGTTTGCGCCGGAACGGGTGCTGACGTTTGCAGTTACATTGCCCAAAACACGTTATGGGACGGCGGCGGCAAAGACGCAGTTTTATCAGGAGGCGATTGCCAGGCTGGCGGCGATGCCGGGCGTCCAGTCGGCTGCCGTGTTTACCACGACACCGCTCAGCAACAATGGTGTGATCTGGACACGGTTTCGCACTGAGAAGCAAACGGGAGAGAAGAAAGACGACCTGCCGGGCGGAATCATCCAGAGCATCACTCCGGCTTACTTCGATACCCTGCGGATCCCGATTTTGAGCGGCCGCCCTTTCACCGTCGCAGACCAGGCGGGAGGAGCTGAGGTGGCGATCATCAGCACTCACCTGGCTCGGCGTTTTTTCCCGGATGGAAATGCGGTGGGAAAGCGGCTGAAACTGGACGCAAGAGACGGCGAGAGCGGCTGGATGGAAATTGTGGGTGTGGCCGGCGATGTGCTCTATGACTGGACCGACCAGACGCCGGAGTTTGCGATTTATCGACCTTTCACTCAGTCGCCGATGCCGAGCACGCTCTTCGCTGTTCGCACGGGGGCGGATCCGCTTTCACTCACAGCCGTGGTGCGCAGCAACATAGCGCAACTCGCCCCGGCCCTGCCGGTCTATGACGTGCAAACACTGACACAAGCGATTGACGAAGGTGTGTCTTCACTAAGGGCGACCGGGGACTTTATTTTCGCGCTCGGCATTGTGGCTCTGCTCCTGGCTGGCATTGGCGTTTATGGAGTGATGGCGCGTTCCGTCGCGGAACGGCGGCACGAAATCGGAATCAGAATGGCTTTGGGGGCCGAAAGAAGCCAAGTGCTGGGAATGGTCATGCGCCGAGGCATGTTATTGACTCTGGCGGGAACCGTGGCCGGTCTTCCGCTGGCCGTTGTTCTGGTTCGGGCCCTGGCCAGCGTCTCCTACGGAGTGCAGACAGTCGGCGTGACGATTTTCGCGGCGGGCGCATTGCTGCTTGCTGTGGTGTCTCTTCTCGCGTGCGCCGTTCCAGCGCGGCGGGCCACCAAAGTAGACCCGCTGGTGGCGCTCAGGTACGAATGAACGTGCCGGGAGCGCCCGGTTTGTCTGCAGTTTCTGAACTGTCATTTCGAGGCGGGTGACGTCATGGGCGCGGGAACCCCGGGGTGGCGCATAGCCCTGCTGCCTCCCGCAGCAATGAGCAGACAAACTCCGAATAGCGCACAAACGCGCAGCACTGAACCGCGAAGCGTGGCCGCGCGCTGCTGGTTGTGTTTCGGACGCAGCATCCAGAGAACGGCAAGCGCTGCGAGACGAATCAGTAATCCAATGGCCCCGGTACTGTCATTCAGCGGGTCTCCGTTGTGAACATGGGTGATCACGGCGCCAAGCATATCAATCGAGAGGCCGATGAGCGCCGGAACCACGGCCCACGGGAGCAACAGGCCGATGCTGCCCAGGATCTCGGCAATCACAATGAATTTGAGGAACGCAATTGAGTATCCCGATTGGGTGAAGAACTCCGTCATGGGACCCATGGAAAAGGCCTTGCCGATACCGGCAAGAATGAAGGTGAAAGCGATCGTCATGCGGAGAGCATCAAGAACAGATCTATCGACCAGGAAGTCACGCGCTTCATTACGGCGCAAGGCAAGCCCAAACAGCGCTCCGAAGAGGAACCCAGTGAGGTCTGCCGTGATGCCGCTTGCGCCGTTCCATATCCTTTGTTCTGGCAGCACCATGTAACCGGTAAAGGCGGCCGCGCGAACCAACAGGAGAACAGCGGTGGCGACGTAATATCCAAATCCCAAGTGGTCTGGCTTCAACCGTGCCGTTCTTTTTCCAAATAGCCAGCCTGCAATGAAACCTGCACACAGCACAGCAAGCATGTAGTCAACGCGATAGAACATCCGTCAGCTCCGCCGATGGGAATTCGCTGCGGCCTCTTAGACGCTTGAAGCAACGAAAAGTCATGTTCCTGGCCAGGATGTGATCTCCAGCACAGGCTTTCATTGCCCTGGGTGGGCAAAGAATGGCACAATATGGGGTTGCTCCTTGCTGCGCGGGCGCGATCTTTTGTTGCATCGCGATGCTGCCTGGAGCAATCGAACTAAATGTAGGACTGCGGGCTTCAACAACCCCGTGGGTTGGGCACAAAACAGTGCAGCGAATCCACTGGAGCCTGCGGATGCTTTCAACATCCCCGTTCCAAGAAGGAACTGAAGGCGGAAAAACATGTCGACTGCACTTGCACCAGCCGTTGAGCGAGCGCCAAGTTGTTCGCTCGATAACTATCTGGTACTCCCGGACCGCAGCATGGATGCGCGCATCGCCGCCGCAAAACGCGAACTGGGCGACCGCGTGGTGATTCTGGGTCACCACTACCAGCGCGATGAAGTCATCCGTTTTGCCGATTTTCGCGGCGACTCGTACAAACTCGCCCAGGAAGCGGCGCGCACCAGCGCTGAATACATCGTCTTCTGTGGCGTGCACTTTATGGCCGAAAGCGCCGACGTGCTCGCCCACGACGGCCAGCAGGTACTGTTGCCGGACCTGAACGCCGGCTGCTCCATGGCGGACATGGCCGAGATCGGCCAGGTGGAGAGCTGCTGGGAGCAACTGGTGCGGCTTGGCCTTACCGATCAGCAGGGCCGCGGCATTGCTCCGCTGACCTATATGAATTCCACTGCCGCGATCAAAGCCTTCGTCGGCGAGCGGGGCGGGCTGGTGTGCACATCGTCGAATGCCGGGCCTGCATTTCAGTGGGCGTTTCAGAAGAATGAAAAGATCCTCTTTCTGCCTGACCAGCATCTGGGACGAAACACCGCGTACGCCATGGGCATACCCTTGGAGCAATGCGTGGTGTGGAATCCGTTTATGCCGCTGGGCGGCCTGACCGAGGATGCGTTGCGCGCGGCCAAGGTGATTCTGTGGAAGGGCCATTGCTCAGTCCACCAGCGTTTCCTGCCCGAGCAAGTGGACAAAGTGCGGGAACGCTACCCGGGAATCAAGGTAATCGTGCATCCGGAATGCCGCCTGGAAGTCTGCCAGAAGGCGGATGGCATCGGTTCGACGGAAAAGCTGATCAAGTTGATTGCCGAGGCGCCGGCCGGCAGCAGGTTTGCCGTCGGGACGGAGATTCATCTGGTCAACCGAATGGGCAAGGAGTTCTTGAAAGACAACAAG
>JBLMYN010000278.1:0-3446 GCA_050258305.1 Actinomycetota bacterium | reverse complement strand
ATTCGCCAAGGCTAAGAAGTCAGGACCGTGGGCGGTAGAGGGTGAGAAATCAACATCCCACCGAACCCCCCACGTAGCGGAAAATCGAGATGACACGGCCCACGTGTCTTGCGCATACGCTCCCAGGTTGTGAAAGAGAATGGTCACTGGGTTGGCGGCCTCTACAAGGGCCCCTAAAGGTGCCAACGATACAGCGGTTGGGACATTCAGAAATACAGTTGAAATAAAATAATCGGGCTGCATCACGTTGGGCGAAAGGCGGCGGTAGTCGATTCCAAATTTTATCGCATGGCGCTTCTTTTGAAGAGAAAAGCCATCGACAATGTTGATTTGGCGCTGGAGTTCATTTACCAGGGGACCCGCTCTCAACCCTCCTACGTTGGCGATTGTTAGAGCCCCCGCGGAACTGCTGGTCGTAAAAGGCGGTGGCAGAAAAAACGAATCCGGCGGAACAATTGCGCCTCCAAATGAATCCACGCTGTTGTTACCATCCGCGCGGTTCCAGCTATAGTTAAACCGCAGGTCATTGTTCATCGACACTTCGGGCGACCACATCGCCCCAAATGTCGCAGTTTCTGTCTTTATATTAAATCGGGTGAGATCATTGATCGCCAGAGCGCCAGCTACCCGCGTGAGCAGAGACGAGGGAGAGTAATTATACCGGCCGAAGAAGGCAAGATGATCGCCAACTCGATGATCGATTCGAAGGCTGACCGCCTTTAACGTGGATGGATCAGAAAAGCTTGCAGAAAAAGGTGCAATCTGCTGGGCAGTTTCAGCAGCTGATGCTGTTCCGTTTGGTATCGGATACGCATTCAGCAAAGGCAATATGGCCGCCGGTGTAGAGGGATCCTGACGCACTCCCACCGAAGGTACTTCAGAAAGCGCCGTACGCGGCAATCGCAGAATTTCCTGCTCGTAAGAGAAGAAAAAGAATGTCTTGTTCCGGAATATAGGGCCTCCAAACACGCCCCCGAAGTCATTCTGGCGTTCCTGACTCTTCTTAAGGGGTGCTGCGCCGGGTGTGACATCACCGTTAAACCAGTTGTTCGCGTCCAGAGCGTCATTCCGCAAATACTCAAAAAGCGTTCCATGAAATTCATTTGTTCCCGAGCGCGTTTCAAGAGAGATCTGTGCGCCGGGAACACGTCCGAATTCAGGAGCATAGGATGAGGTCTGAATTCGGAACTCTTGGAGCGCATCGACTGACACGAGATTGTTTGTGCCACCGAGCACACTCAAGCCGGGCATGGATCCAGCGGCGTTTTGCGTCGAAGCCGTGTTGAAAGAGGCGCCAATGTTCGCGCTCACTCCATCTACCATGAAATAATTTGCGCTTGCACGTTGCCCATTAACGCTGAATTGACCTGAATCACTGTCGGAGGTCGGCGTAACCACTACTCCAGGTGTTAACTGCATCAGTGACTGAAAGCTGCGGCCATTCAATGGAAGATTTTGGACGAATTGCCGGTCGACAACCGTATTGACTGACGTCGATACATCACTGGCTTTCGCTTCAACCGTTATCGACTCAGAAACGGAGCCGATGGAGAGCGTGAAATTTTGCTCCAGATTGGCCTGGGTGTTGACCGTGAGCCCGGTGATGTTGACGAGCTTGAATCCCCTGGCTTCCACTTCCATGCGAAAGCGCCCTGGATGCACAGCGCGGAATGTGTAGAGGCCCGCGCTGTTTGTAGCCGATTCCTCAGTCGTGCCGCGATCGATATCAATGAGGCGTACCCTGGCTCCACGAACGCTCCGGCCGGCTGGATCAAGCACTCGGCCTGAAACCGTTCCAGAATCTGTTTGCGCAAGCGCCAGCGCCGAGCAAAACACGAGAAGCACTGCAATACAAAATGAAATCGCTGCACAACTGATCCGAGGTGCGCGCATAGAAAATTTTCGCCTCCGATAAGTTTGCGGAGTTTTAACAATTCGTTTGTCAGCGAGGAGAAGTTTTTTTGCAGATCGACAAATTTGCTATGAAGTGAATACGCGCAGTGAATGGATATTCATGCAGCGGAAGAGCTACCCAAGACCCCGCAGATTATAAAGTGAAGCTGGCGTGCAGTTAGAACTAAAGAGTTAAGGATGATTGGCTTCATTGCCCAGGAAGGCATTTAATATCTTCTTTCCTCGGGGGCGGGTAATGGCTTCTCTCTCTTGTTCCACGGTGACGAACACGGAATTGATCTGAGCTAAAACCCTGGGATCGTCGAAGGTGAGCACCCATCGGCCCTGATTGACATCTTCGTTGTGGAAAATTCCGAGGCGCTTTACGGGTTTCTCCTGGCCCAGCTTTTCACCCCATGCGTAGAATGAAACCTGCTGGTCCACTTTTCTCGGATCGGCCAGATCGTACGCATAAAAGACCAGCGATTTGCCTTCCGTGTAGAAAATCCTGCCGAAGGCGCGCTGCGCGTTTCCATCACCATCATTGTCATAGACGTCAATGATGTGCAGTTTGCGGGCTACGATGAGGTCACGGGCCTGTTGGCCTATGGCAATCAAGTGCTGTTGCTGCTTAAGCTCGGCTTCCTTATCTAAAAGCGTGTGGCGCAGGTTGCGAAGCTCATTTTCTTCAGTCATCACCGCAATATCAGTCGCTTGTTTGCCTGAGTTCAACTTGTCGATTTCAGCCTGCAGGGCCGTAATCTTCGTCGCATCATCATTGGCGCCGGACTTTAAGCCGGTATTCTCTGCTTGAGCGCGCTGCAACTCAGTTTGCAGGGATGCCAGCTTGCCGTTTTCTTTGTCCAGGGCAGCCCGATCGGAATTCATGCGAACAGTCAGTGCGTTAACGTGGGTTCGCTGCTTTGCGAGTTGCCGTTGCAGCTCCTGGACCTGGTGCCGCGATTCCTGAGAGGATGCAAGTTGTTGAGGGGGAACGGAAGGAGTGCGGGCTTGCGCAATCGCGGGTGTAACACCCTGATGTGGGGTAAGCCGCCGCTGCGCGGTTCTAAGTGTAAAAAAGCCAAATATCAACAATGACGCAGCGAGCCCCACTACGGCCGGGACCTTCCATGTCGGAGAATAGCCGCGTTTCTGCAAAGCAGCATTCTTGCTGATGGAGATGCCTTCGGTTCGGGCTCGTGCAATGAACCGTTCCGTCATTCCATGTGGAACGCCACTCATGCCCTTTCTTTCTGCATGGCTTGCCGTGAGCAAGCTGCCGAGTTGGGCAAAGTCTCCCACGAGAGAGCGGCAAGTCGAGCACTCGCCCAAATGCGCCAAGAACCCGCTGGCATCGTTTTCTGGTATCTGGCCAGTGGCAGCAAGGCCGCATAGCTCTTCATAATAGGCGTGGCTGTGCAACGAAAATTCCCTCCTGCTCTCCTTTGCGCTGAGCGTTTAGGGCCTCAGTTGCGTCGCTTCCCTCAAGCAAAGCGCAACGGAGCTTCGCCAACCCTCGATACAAATGGTTCCGGACAGTAACTGCCGTTTCG
>JBLMYN010000277.1:0-8612 GCA_050258305.1 Actinomycetota bacterium | reverse complement strand
TGCACCTGCCCGGCAATCGCGTCTGCAATGTGCGGATGGCAGTGACCGTGCAAGTTCACCCACCAGGATGAGATCGCATCGATGATCCGCGTGCCCTCTTCCGTGTAAAGGTACGTCCCTTCTGCCAGCGAGATGCGCAGAGGAGCGGGATCAACATCCGGCTGTGTGAACGGATGCCAGGTGCTCAGCCCCGCCCCCGTGCTCATGCGAATGCCTCCTGACTGAAGTGCCGGGCAAACACGTCCCGGAGAGTCTGCCGGTCAATTATTTGCAGCGGCGGAATGTGTCCAATGACCGGTGCTGCTCCGTAGCGTTCGATGGCTTGCCTGTTATCGCGGTTTTCAGGACCGATCAGCACAACTCCGGCCACGCGGGCCCCGGAGCTTTCCAGGCAGCGCAGGGAAAGCAGAGTGTGATTGATGGTTCCGAGTGTGCTGCGCGCGGCCAGAACCACCGGGAACCCCAGGTGGCGTATCAGGTCCGTCATGAACTCATGCGAGTTGATGGGGACCATCACTCCGCCCGCTCCTTCCGCAATCAGCCGTGCTCCGCCGGTCTGCGGAAGGCGGATTTGTTCGACTGAGATTTCGCGTCCGGCCCGCTGCGCCGCAAGGTGCGGCGAGACGGGATCATCAAAGATGTAAGCTTCCGGGAACGCCTGACTCTCGCCGATGCCGCTTGCGGCCAGCACGGTCTGGCGGTCAGTCCCTTCCACGGCGCCGGTTTGAATTGGTTTCCAGTACGTCGCCGGCAACGTGCTGCACAGCAGGGCTGAGAGCACGGTTTTACCCACGTTTGTATCTGTCCCGGTAACGAAGAAACCTTCAGGCATGGCGAGCCAGGGCGGAAATGGAAGCAAGAGCGTCTGAGAAGTCATGGATGTCGCGCATGGCGAGAGCGGCTGTGAGTGAAATGCGCAAGCGCGCCGTTCCCGTAGGAACGGCCGGAGGACGAATTGCACGAACACGAAAGCCCCGCTGCTCGAGAGCAGCAGAGAAACTCAAAGCATCTTCGTTGCTGCCAAGCACCAGCGGCACAATGTGAGAGCTGCTCGACCCGCAGGAAAACCCAGGTTCCTGAAGGCTGTTTTTCAAGGCAGCCGAGAGTGCGGCCAGATGGCTGCGCTCCTTGTCCATGGACCAGGCAAGGCGCACAGCAGCCCCAATCTGGCCGGCACAGTAGGGCGGCAGCGCCGTGCTGAAAATAAAGCTGCGAGCGCGATTGATCAAGAAGCGGCGCAGGGTTGTGCTGCCGCAGACGAACGCTCCCATGGAGGCCAGCGCCTTGCCGCAGGTGTGAATTACGGCAAGCGGTTCCAGCCCGAGTTCCGCCACCAGGCCGCGCCCGTTCGGTCCGCACACGCCGGTTGCGTGCGCCTCGTCCACGATTACTTCCGCTCCGTAGCGGCCTGCCAGTTCGAAAATCTCGAGCAGCGGCGCCCGGTCGCCTTCCATGCTGAAAATGCTTTCGGTGACCACCACGCGAGCGCCGCCGCGGTTCCGGTTGCGGCGCAGAGCGTGCTCCAGTGCGTTGAGATCAAGGTGTGGGTAAATGACTTTTTGCGCGCGCGACAGCCTGATGCCATCGATAATGCTGGCGTGGTTGAAGGCGTCGGAAAAGACCAGGTCGGCCGGTCCCAGCAGCGCACTCAGCAGGCCGGTATTGGCGGCGAACCCAGAGCTGAAGAACAAGGCCGACTGCGTGCCGGCAAACGCGGCAAACTGCTCCTCCAACGCATCCCAGAGCGGATCATGTCCGCTGACCAGGCGCGATCCCGTCGCGCCAGTCCGGGAACTGTTCTCCACCGCTTGCAGCAGCGCCGCTTTGAGCCGCGGATCGGCAGCCAGGCCGAGATAATCGTTGGAGCACAGGCTGGTCGAGTGCGAACTGCGCAGGTCGCGCAACTGTGATTCGGCTTCCAGTTGAGTCAGGTGCGACTCCATCCGCGCGGCGAACCCGGAGCAGGCCACATCCTTCCCGGTTCGCCTCCGCTTCGTGCCCATGAAGTTGCCATTGTACAGAAGCCCGCCACTTCCACCAAGGCGCAGGAACAATGACGTTTTGCACAGACTCGCGACTTAGGCCGGCTGCAATGCAGGCGTGGGTGGATTGATTAATTGTTTCCCAGAGTCAGGTCGATATCGCGCAGGCTGGCGGGTTCTGTGGTCAACGTGAAAGCCTGTAACGCCGTTTTACCCTGGAACTCGGCTTTCAACACGAACGTGCCTGCAGGCAAATTGCGGAAGAGGTAAGCGCCATTGGGCGCCGTGACGGTTTCAAGCTGAAGGCCCTGCAATTCCACGCGAGCGCCGGCCACAGGCACAGGCTTGAGCAGGGTCTTGTCGTAGATCATAACCTTGCCGGCGACGGAACGCAGCGCCTTTACGGTGAATTGCACTTTGGCGGGCTTGCCGGCGGCAATGGTCACCTGCTGCGGCTCAATGCCCTGCAAAGAGTATCCGGGCGGATAAGATTCGGGCAGAGTCGAAACCGTGTATGTTCCCGCGGGCAGGCCGGGGAAAGCAAACTTTCCGCCGCCACCTGTCTCAACGCTGCGTGTGAACTTCTCTCCCCTCCACTGCACGCTTACGCCGGTCACTCCGGCTCCGGCATCATTGACCAGAAAGCCAAAGATCTGCCCTTTGGCAAAGTTGATTCCGAAGTCGACCGTGCTGTTGATGTCCGTGCTTGCCGGAGAGTCCGTGGTATAGAAGAACGGATCTGAGCTCTCGAACCTGGCTTCCACGCGATGCACGCCATAGGGCACATGTGGAAATGAATAGTAGCCATGCGCGTCACTGTGGGTTGCGCGCTCGCCATCCAGCAGAATCTCCACGCCGGCAAGCGGCTCATGCCCGGGGCCATAGAGTCCGGAAGATTCATCATCACGAAAGACATGGCCTTCAATCAGGCCGTGCCGCCCGGGCAGAATGAAGCTGGGAACGCTGTAAAAATGATGGCGCAGCGAGAGCGAGAACAGCGGTTTGGTCTCCGCGATGCCGGAATTGGCGGTGTGCACCAGGGCCGCGGAACCGACAATCTGGTTGGCGGCATTGAGGCGTTGCGCGTAGCTCACAGTGGCGGTGGAGAGCCGGAAGTTTCCCTGGATCAGCTCAGTATTGCTGTCGAAATAGCTGAGGTCGACCTGGCGGTGAGCATTGTCGCGCCCCATCCATGTGAGAGATGCGCCATAGTCATTGCGCGACGGCGCCAGATTCACCGTAAACGGCATGCTGAAGCCGAGCGTCGCGAGAAGGGCGGAGTTGCGCAGAAGCTCGGCCAACTGGTCCGGCGTGGTGGCCACAATTCCGGCGCGATCGAGTGCATCCTGAAGTCCGGGCACCAGGGCAAAAATGGCGGCTACCGTGGGCACCTGGACATCATGGCGGAAGAAAGCGGTACCGTGAAAGTCGCCCGCGGCCCCGCGCAGGTTCACCGCGTAATCATTGCCGCCGCTGCCGTCAAAATTGGTGGTTCGCTGGTATTGAAACCCGCTGCCGAAATGGCGCGAGGAAAAGTCGATCCCGACGGGCATGTTGACCGTGGTGATCTGCGGCCCGAGGGGAAGTTTGGATTGAAAACTGGAATAGGAGCCGCCGCCGGTGAGAGAGAAATTGCGGTTGATCTTGAAGGTCAGCAGGCCACCGCTTACAAACGAGTTCTGCTGCAGGATGGGCAGATTGAAATCAGACTGGTTCAGGTCAAGGTCGGCATAAAGCCGCGAGTTCACCTTGCGCGCGACCGTCAGGTCGGAAAATGTTCCGTGCTGGTTGTTGATGGCCAGCGAGGCGAAGCTGCGCGACTGGGAACGAAAACTGCCGAGAACGTGGGTTTTCTCGTCGTCGTAGCCGCCGTTCATGGCCAGGCCAATCCCGTGGCTGAAGCCCCATTCGGTGAGAAAGTGCGCTTTGTCTTTGTTCAGGTAACGGAAGACAATTGTGCCGGTGAATCCGTTCCCGCTCACGCCGGCAAGCGAATCGGGATTGCGAAAGTAATAGAGATTTGCCTCCACGGAATTGTTGCTGTCCAGCCGGAAGGTGCGCGAACCGCCCACGGCATACTCGCGATCCGTGGCCAGAAAAAGCCCCTGGAAGGTGGCGATGGAACTGAAGCCGCCGTGGAACTGCCAGTCGCCCTGGCGGTAATGAAAGCCGCGGACCATGTAGCCATCGAGCGTGAACGGAGAGTTGGTTACATTTTCGTCCACGAACGTCATGTCGCGCCGGGGGTGCTTGATCTCGTATGACAAATAGGGGAAGCCGACCGCTGAACTCGATCCGCTGGTGGAGAACAGGTTAGCATTGACCAGTTCGAAGCGCTCAAACGACGGCCCCTGCGTGCGCCGCATCTCCACGGAATTGGTAATCTGGCCCGGGTCTGAGTTGTAGCGGAATTCATAGCTGCCGCTTTCACCGTTGCGCTCCGCCTCGGGAGGCTCAAACCCGGGTGGAAGCATGGGCGGCGGCATGGGAACGGTTACGGCCAGCGTCTGCACTCCTGACTGGGTCACGACGACGATATTCGTCTTGCCCGGCGCTTTGCCGAGAATTTCGATAATGCCGCTGGTTGCGCTGGCTTCCGCAATGTTTGAATCGAGCGAGTAAGCAGCGGTGGCGCCGGCCAGAGGGATCTCAATGCGCTTCTGGTACCCGACGCTGAGCGGAACCTGGCCCTGGACCGCAACAGCCAAAGCGGCCACAACCATCAGGCTCCGGAACAATCTCATGGGATCTTGAAATCCACCGAACTCGTCTGGGTCTTGCCTTCAAACTGGAAGGAGCAGAGCGCGCGATAGCTCCCGGAAGGCAACTGTTCGGGAAACTCGGCCACAAACTGCTGCCGCTCGCCGGGCAGCAGGCGCTGCGGGACGAAAGACGCCTTGCCCACCAGCGACCCGCCTTCATTCAGCACGGCGGCGGTGCCTTCGGGCAATACCGGCTCACTGCCCACGTTGTCGAGCCATTGCGAAACGGTCATGTTCGCGCTGGCCGAGGCGGGCGAAACCTGCGCCGGCTCGGGCTGCAGCTTCACGTTCTCCGAAAGATTGAATGTGATCAACGTGCTGAGAGAAGCCGTCATGCCCACGCCGCCCGACGAGGTGGGCAACACATCGGTCCCGCGAAAAACCGCGACGATGGCGCGGATGTCAGTTTTTGCCGGGATGGTCAGGCGCAGGTCCACTGACCCCGCGGTATGCGCTTTGATCAGGATGGTTTTCTTGGAGAAAACCGCGGTGGCGGCGATGCTGTCCGGCAATTCGCCGGCGGGCACATAAACCCGTTTGCCGTCCTTCACGATCATGTCCTCGGCGAGCAGCTCAAACTTGAGATCGGCGCCGGTATTGTTGGTAAGCGTCAACGTCTGCGTCAGTCCCTGGCCAAAGTTGCCCCGGCCCATGACGACGGCGGGGCTGAGCGAGATGGAGGGCTTCTCAGGCGGCGCAGGCGCTTGCGGAGGCGCGGTTTGCGCAGAAAGCGATACGATGGAAAGAAAGACAAGAATTGCTGTGAGTGCAACGTATTTCGTCATGTACAGCTTCATGTGTGTAACCCTTCTGTAGCCGGGGATTTCAATTCGCGATCACCTGAATCAGGATTGCGTTCTGCAGATGAGAATCGCTTTCCGTTATTGAATTCGGTATCTCGATCTCCAGCAGGTGCTGCGAGGTCACGCCGACTTTTTCCTGGCTCCAGATGATCTGGGGCGTCGTTTCCAGCGGAATGCCATCCAGCCGGAATGAAAAATGCGCCTCCGGAGCAGCCATGGAGGCCATCACGGTGGCACTGGCGACGTGGGCTGAAGGATCCTGGAGCGTCAGCCCGAACCGCGTGGCCACGGCAAAGCCGCTGGCGCGCCGGATCACACGGACGTTCGGACCCGCCGATGCCATGTTGTAGGACACAGTTCCGAAACTCAGAGTGCGCTGGCTGGAAGTACCGCTGAGCGGAACTCCATCCGGCGCACTCGTGAGTGAAACGGAAAGCGTGCCCACGGCCTCAGAACGCATGGTCATCACTACCGGCGGGGTGCGTTTGGGAACACCTCTGTGCTGCGCCCATCCATTGGTCATGAGGGAGGAACCAATCACCAATAACGGAAGATATTGTTGCAGCCTGATGCTCGCACCTCGTACTGTGACACCACGCGGCTTGGCTGTTCTTAAGCCGCGGACTGATTTATGTCAGCCTAGTTTGCCGTGGCTAGAAACTGCACGGTATTGCTGATTAGGGTTCCACTCGGAACCGACTGCAGAATCGTAATCCCCAGGGTGACAGGCACATTCGACCCATAGGCCCCCGTAGCCGTTGCCGTTCCTGTCGTCGCATTGCTAAATGTTGCGCCATTCACAGCCCAGGCATTGGGATCAGGATTGAGAAGCGTTGCCGTCAGGGTGTAGTTCGCACTGGCGGAATTTGCCGAAGTGACCAGCACGTCTACAGGCGTGCTGACAGTAAAATCAGTCGCCGTCGCCGTGCGGGTGACATTCGGCGCTACAGCACCGAACGCGGAAACGTTGCCAAAATCCAGGCTGGCTGCGTTGGGTTTGGCGCCAGAAGTCAGGGCAACTCCGCTGGGATCACTGTTGAACACCAGGTTAATCGAGCTGTTGACCGTGGCTGTAACGTTCAGGGTTCCGCTGGCGGTTTGAGCAGCGGCCAATGATGTCATCATCACCGCTGCGGCAAATATTACGATCAGTTTTTTCATGGTTCCTCACTCCTCAATGTTTTTTCAATTGCGTAAATTTCTATTGCTTGCAAACTCAATTGGCCGAAGCCTGAAAATTGATCACCGTAGTCAGCGGCGTGCCCACAGCGGGGCCGCCCGCGCCCGGCGCAGCCCTGGAAACGGTCAAATCCAGATTGTGGGGGACATTTACGTTGTAGGCCCCGTTGGTCTGAATACTGGAAGGGCCATTGGCCAGCGTGACGCCGTCGATTGTGAAGCTGAAACCCGTAGGCAGCGCGGAACCGAGTTGCGCCCGCAGTGTGTAACTTGTGCTGGTCAGCCCGCCCTGAATCACCTGCACGTCAAAGATGGTGCGGACGGTGAAATTTGTCGCCGTCACGGAAGGGCGGGTCACGCCGCGTGACAGCGGTCCGAATGCGGAGACAACGCCATAATCCAATGTGGCGGCAGATGTCCCCGAGGAACCGAGCGTCACGCCCGAAGGATCGGTGTCAAAGACCAGGGCAATGCCGTTCTTGTTGATCAGCGTGGCGTTGATGGTCCCTGTGGCGGTCGGGTTCTGGGCAAAGAGCGGCACAGCCGCAAGGAGCGTTGCCAGCGCCAGCCCGACCCGAATTTTTGCCATGTACGTCTTCATATGAAACCTAGTTCGCCGTCGCCAGAAATGTAATGGTCTCCTGCAGGATCTGCGCGGGTACGTTGTTGCGTACGCGCACCTCTAAAGTCTTGGTCACCGCCTGGCCGAAATTGTCGGCGGTGTCCAGCGTGGTGAACGCCGTGTTGTTCAGAGTCACGTTGTTGATCAGCCAGGTGACGTTCGGCGGAGGTGCGGTAGAAATCTGCGCCGCCAGCCGGTAGCTGGGGCTGCTGGAGTTGCTCTTGTTTACGAGCACGTCGAAAGCGCTGCTCACCTGGTAAATCGAGCCGGGAAGATGGCTGTAGTTAACGCACGGAGAAGTGTGAAAGTTTCCCGGGAACGCGGCCGAGCCCAGGTCGAGTCCAACATTATTTGTTCCGGAATTCGTCAAATGACAAAAGCCGACGCTGGGAGCGGCGGGATTGTCCTCGAAGATAAGCGTGATGGATGACTGCACGGTCAAGTTGATAGAGAGTTGCGCCGAACTGGTCTGGGCTGAAGCGGCCAGAGGCGATCCCAGGCCCAGCAGGGAGGCGGTCAACACCATCACGAGTAACCCGGAACTGAAACTTGCTTTCATTCCTGCGGCAGCCCTCGCCCACAACTGGAGCGAGTCCGCCTTCCTTCTCCATCCTGAATCAGCATTGGCATCGGCGACTTTTCGGATCTCATTGCGTACAGTGTCCGATGGGCCGATGTACTCTCGTTCGTTGTGGATATTGTTGGCGAAATGAAGGGTTTCCGCCAAGGTTACGAAAGTCACCCTGGAACCACGTGTAACTCGATTCGATTCAGTTGTTTATATAGGGGAGAGGGTTTCTATTCCGGGTGGGGGGAAGGCGCAAGCGGGCATTTCTTATAATTTCCTAATGGATGAGCGGCGTCTAATCCTCCAAAGGAGCTCATCGGCTGCCCCAGTTTGATTCGCTATTGCTTTGTAAGCGAAAATATGGTAAAGTCAATCGATTCGACCCAGGCATGCGGCTGTCCGGGGAAGACTGTGGTCAGGAAAACCGGCACGACGCGAATCGCGGGCCGCAGGAATCTGGATCACCTTGGGATCGAATCCACTAACTCGGGCCGGCCGGGGACAAAAATAATGAGCTCTTCGAATGAGCGGGACGTCTAATGTTAAAGCAGCGTTGTTGGACGGCCAAACAGGGATTGGATAGCATAAGGACAGACTCTCATCATGTTGAAGAAGTATATGATTTCGGTTGCCGGCCTGGTCATTCCGGCATTGCTTGCGGGCTGCGGAAACAATGCGAATGCCGGGAAACCGTCC
>JBLMYN010000276.1:0-3178 GCA_050258305.1 Actinomycetota bacterium | reverse complement strand
ATTCGCGAGCAGATCGAGAACTACGAATCCAAAGTGATGGTGGATGAGGTGGGCACCATCATCTCCCTGGGTGATGGCATTGCCCGCGTGCACGGCCTGGACAAAGTTATGGCCGGTGAGTTGCTCGACTTCGGCCATGGCATTTCCGGGCTGGCGATGAACCTGGAAGAAGACCAGGTTGGCGCAGTGGTGCTGGGCGACTACACCGAAGTCAAAGAGGGCGACGAAGTCAAGCGGACCGGCACAATCCTGGCTGTGCCAACCGGGGAAGCGTTGGTCGGCCGCGTGGTGAATGCGCTTGGTCAACCCATTGACGACAAAGGTCCCATTACCACCAGCAAGCACATTCCCGTGGAGCGCATTGCTCCTGGCGTGATTGAACGCCAGCCGGTGCGTGAGCCCATGGCCACCGGGCTCAAAGCCATTGACTCCATGATTCCCATCGGCCGCGGCCAGCGTGAACTGATCATCGGCGACCGCCAGACGGGCAAGACCGCCGTGGCGCTGGACACGATCATCAACAACAAAGGCAACAACCTGATTTGCATCTACTGCGCCATCGGCCAGAAGAGGTCTTCCATTGCCCAGGTTGTGCAGAAGCTTCAGGACTACGGCGCCATGGATTACACCATCGTCGTGGCGGCATCTGCTTCCGAGCCGGCCCCCATGCTGTATCTGGCGCCTTACGCCGCCTGCGCCATGGGCGAATTCTTCCGCGACAGCGGCAGGCACGCGCTGGTGATCTATGACGATCTTTCCAAGCACGCGGCGGCGTACCGCGAAATTTCGCTGCTGCTGCGCCGGCCGCCGGGCCGCGAAGCCTACCCCGGAGACGTTTTCTATCTCCACTCACGGCTGCTTGAGCGCGCGGCGAAGATGTCTGACAAACTGGGTGGTGGTTCGCTCACCGCGCTTCCTGTAATTGAGACGCAGGCCAATGACGTTTCCGCCTACATTCCCACGAACGTCATTTCGATTACTGACGGCCAGATCTTCCTTGAGACTGACCTGTTCAACTCCGGCATTCGTCCCGCGGTGAACGTGGGTATCTCCGTAAGCCGCGTGGGTGGTTCAGCGCAGATCAAAGCCATGCGCCAGGTGGCCGGCACGTTGAAACTGGAACTGGCGCAATACCGCGAACTGGCTGCTTTTTCGCAGTTCGGCTCCGACCTCGACAAGGCCACGCAGAATCAGCTCAATCGCGGGAGCCGCCTGGTTGAAATCCTCAAACAGGACCAGTATCAGCCTCTGCCTTTCAGCAGACAGATCCTGATCATCTTTGCCGGCACCAACGGCTACCTCGACGATCTGCCGGTGGGCCAGATCCGCGACTTTGAAAGCGATCTGTACAAGTTCGTGGACACTTCCTATCCGAAGCTCGGGCCCGCGATCATGGAGAAGAAGACCATCGATGATGCCCTGAAAACGGAGATTCAGAAGGCGATGAAGGAATTCAAGGAGCGCTTTGTGAGCGAGCGGCAGCCGGCAGGCGCGGCAGCGAAAGCCTAGAATAATATTATGGCGAACCTTCTCGACATACGGCGGCGCATCCGCAGCGTGAAGAACACGCGGCAGATCACCAAGGCCATGCAGATGGTCTCGGCGGCCAAGCTGCGGCGCGCGCAGGAGCGTGCAATTCAGACCCGCCCCTTCGGCCAGATGATCACCAACGTGCTCAAGTCGCTGGTATCCCGGGCGGATATTTACGACCCGATCACCGGTGAACCCCACCATCCGCTGCTGGTCCGGCGCGAGGAGAAGACAGCGCTGCTGATTGTGGTTTCAGGCGAGAAGGGGCTGGCGGGCGCATTTAATTCCAACATCCTCAAGGCCGCGATACAGTTTATTGCCGCCAAAGAAGACAAAAATATCGACCTGATCACCGTCGGCCGCAAGGCGCGTGACTTTTTCCGCCGCCGCTATCCGCTGGCGGAAGGCGATGCGCGCAAAGGTCCGATTCAGATTGTTGCCGAGTACGTTGGCTTGATCAATCGCACCCAGCTTTCCAGCGCCAGTGAAATTTCTGACAAGGTCTGCCAGCTTTACGCGGACGGCCTGGTGGATTCGGTTTACATCGTATTCAACGAATTCAAGTCGGTAATCTCGCAGCGTGTTGTCGTGGATGACGTGCTGCCGGTGCTCGTGATTGGTGAGGCGGTGAGAGAGGTAGAGGAGTTCGTGAGCGAGGAGGAACGTGCGCGCCGGGGCGAAGCAGCCCTGCACGCAGGCGTTGCGCTGCGCGCGCCCGACACCTCTGAAATCGACCGCAGAGCGGCCCAGTTTGCCGCCGCCCCGGTGGACTACATTTACGAACAGCCGCCGGAGAAGCTGTTTGGCGACCTCCTGCCGCGCTATATCATTACGCTGATATTCCGCGCCATGCTGGAATCGGAAGCCGCAGAACATGCCGCGCGCATGACCGCGATGGATTCGGCGACCAACAATGCTTCTGAAATGATTGACGGCCTCACGCTGCAGATGAACCGCTTGCGCCAGGCCAAAATTACAAAAGAAATTATCGAGATCGTGAGCGGCGCGGCAGCCGCGGAATAGGAAGAGGGGTGAGCAACAGGCGAGAGCCGTCGAGCTCGAGCCGGTTGCGAGGGCGAAGCAGCGCAGCGTTGCGGGGCCCTCGAAGAAACGACATTATCGAGATCGTGAGCGGCGCGGCAGCCGCTGAATAGGCGCCGGCCGAAAACAAGGACAGAGGGTACTTCACTTTTATGGCACAGAATATTGGAAGAGTTGTTCAGGTTGCGGGTCCCGCCGTGGACGTGCAGTTCGGAGAAGCCAACCTGCCCCCCATTTATGAGGCGCTGAACGTGACCAGCGAAGGGTTCAAAGTTCCTCAGCCCATCAGCGTCATTCTTGAGGTCCAGCAGCATCTGGGCGAAGGGCGTGTGCGTTGCGTCGCTATGCAGCCGACAGACGGCATGGTTCGTGGCATGAAGGTGATTGATATGGGCGGCCCGATTTCCGTGCCCGTGGGCAAAGGCACTCTGGGCCGCGTGATCAACGTGATCGGCGAGCCGGTTGACAATCTCGGTCCGGTGCAGGCGACTGAGAAGCTGCCCATTCATCGTCCTGCTCCATCGTTTGAAGAGCAATCGACGACGGCGGAAATGTTCGAGACCGGCGTAAAAGTGGTCGACCTGATCCAGCCGTTCCTGAAGGGCGG
>JBLMYN010000275.1:0-3944 GCA_050258305.1 Actinomycetota bacterium | reverse complement strand
TCGGGATCGAACCGTTTCAGTGGATTGAAAACATACAACTTGCTGATTCTACAATGTCCTCAAACGGCAGAAAAGGCACAAATTCAAATTCAGCGGTACAAAACGGTACAAGGAACAGTTTGGCGCGACCGTTGCACACAATGCGCCTACCGCTTCCACCGCCAAAATGCGCCCGCGCACTAGCTGATGTCTGCTTATCGCGCCCGTAGAGGTCCCGCGTGCCCGAATACTGGCATCATGATTGAAAGAAAACGGCGTCGCTGGTTTCTAAGGCAAAGAAATTAATGCACGATTGAGTATGAGCTGCGTGATGAGTGGATGCTTTCCCGCCTCAGCTTAGGTCAAGATCGGTGATTCTGTCGGCACAAAGGTCAGATCCACAAAATGCTCCTGAAGGTCGTTAATCAACCTGATTTTCTTGCCGTCCAGCGGGCGGCCATCCATGACCGCACTCAATTCTGGCTCGCGATTTGGAGACTGGAGAACAGTAATGTGATAAACGGTTTCCTGGAACCGGTAGTGCACCTTGAATCCAGTCCAATGCGCGGGGAAACACGGCGCAAAATGGAGTTCATCAACCTCCAATCGCAGCCCCAGCAAGGATTCGATGATCAGCCTGTACATCCAGCCGGCGGAACCTGTGTACCACGTCCATCCTCCCTGGCCGGTGTGCGGCGCGACCGCGTAGACGTCAGCGGCCATCACATAGGGCTCTACCTTGTAAATTGCGGCACCGTCGCTGGAGAGCGAATGGTTTACCGGATTGATGATGTCAAACAACTCCCAGGCACGTGCGCTGTCGCCCATGGCCGCGAATGCCATGGCGGCCCAAATGGCTGCGTGCGTATACTGCCCGCCATTTTCTCTGACGCCTGGCACGTACCCTCTTATATAGCCGGGATCAAGATCGGATTTGTCGAACGGAGGCGCCAATAACTTGATCAGGCCGTGGGGTCGATCCACAAGGTACTTGTCGAGAGCATTCATGGCCATACGTGAACGTTGTTCATCGCCTGCGGTCGAAAGCACAGACCAACTCTGAGCGATGGAATCAATTTGGCATTCGGGATTTAGGGCAGACCCGAGTGTCGAGCCGTTGTCGAAATACGCCCGGCGATACCATTCTCCGTCCCAGCCATTTTCTTCCAGGCTCTGGCGCAATTGTGCTGCCTCAGAGTGGCAGCGCGCGGAGAACTTTGAATCACCTCGGCGGTCGGCCAGCTCTGCAAAACGGTTCAGCACCTCGTACTGGAAAAATCCGAGCCAGACGCTTTCCCCTCTGCCGTTTGCGCCCACCAGGTTCATACCGTCGTTCCAATCGCCCGAGCCGATCAAGGGAAGGCCGTGTTCGCCTCGCCTGAGGCCCGCCATGATCGCCTGCACGCAGTGATCGTACAAGGTGCCGGTCTTTTCCGATCGTCCCGGCAGATCGTAGTAAGAATCTTCGTCCGGATTTACAGGACGGCCTTCAAGAAAGGTAACTGTTTCGTCCAATACTCCGGTGTCGCCGGTACAGGAAATGTACCGGCAAAGCGCCAACGGAAGCCAGAGAAAGTCGTCCGAACAATGGGTACGAACGCCGCGGCCGGCAGGGGGATGCCACCAATGCTGGACATCTCCTTCGCGGAACTGGCGCGAAGCGCAGAGGAGAAGCTGTTTACGAATCAGGCCTGGTTCAGCGTGCACCAGTGCCATCACATCCTGCAGCTGGTCGCGGAAACCGAAAGCGCCACCCGATTGGTAATATCCGCTGCGGGCCCAGAGGCGGCACGCCAATGTCTGGTACAAGAGCCAGCCGTTCGCCATCACGTTGATGGCTTGGTCGGGAGTGTCGACATTCACTGCGCCGAGGGTATGTGTCCAGTAGTGCCAAACCGATTCCAGCACGGTACGGGCGGCTTCTGTGCTCCGAAAACGCTGGACCAGTTCGACGGCCTTAGCGTGATTTTGTCCCACGCCGAGTATGAAAACGATCTCGCGTTGCTGGCCATCCAAAAGCTCGAAAGGAATGCGGATCGCGGTGCATGGGTCCAGTCCCGCTCCGAGCTTTCCGGACAAGCGTGCCTTATGCATGCCGGCGGGATTGGACAGTACTCCGTTGCGGCCGAGAAACTCCATTCTGTCTCCCGTGATCGCCCTTGTCGACGTATTTGCGTCGAAGAAAGCGACCCTATCGGGGAACTCTGAGTTGTAGGCGTTGCGCGCGAAGACCGACCCGGTCACCGGATCCGCCTCAGTTACAACATGCATGGTCGACTTCGGACGCGTGTCTCCCAGCACCCATTCCACGTATCCTGTCGCGGACAACCGGCGGCTGCGGCCGGAATTGTTGCTGACCTTCAAGACAGAGAACTTCACCGCAGCATCGGGAGCTACATACACTTGTAGGTCTGAGGTGATGCCGTCTTCTGTGTGCTCGAAGACACTGTAGCCGAACCCATGCCGGGTGACATAAGCTCCCGTTCCGCGGGCAGGCAGCGGCGCCGGCGACCAGAAACTGCCGCTCTCCTCATCACGCAGGAAAAATGCTTCGCCGGAAGCGTCGGTGACTGGGTCATTGTGCCAGGGAGTGAGACGGAACTCGTGAGCATTTTCTGCCCACGTATAGGCCGACCCGCTCTCTGAGATCACACTGCCGAATTCCGAATTTGCTATGACATTCACCCACGGCGCCGGCGTCATCTGGCCGTGGTCCATGGTGATCACGTATTCGCGTCCATCGCGAGTGAATCCGCCTACCCCATTGAAATAAATCAGGTCGCGCGGAGCCAGCTCGTCTCGCTGAATGCGTTCGCTGCGGCCGGCTCTTCTTAGCATTACAGCTGGGAGTTCTGTTTCCGCGACCCGGCGCGTGCTGATCTGGGCACTGAGGGAGCCACGCGCATCCGTGATGATGGCCCGTGCCACAGCCTGGAAGAGGAGACGGTCTTCATTCGATATCTGCTCGGCGACTCGGACAAAGATCTCACCCCCGCGCTCCGCCGGGTTGGCTTGAACACCTGCCGCCACAAGATCCATGATTCGTTCCTGCAGCAGTTGCCGGTACCCGGCACGATCTTCATTCCAGATCACCAGGTCGACCGCGAGTCCCTTAAGCTTCCAGTAGGCGTGAGCCTGCACGAGCTGGCGAACCAGATCGATATTGTCGATGTCTCCGATCTGCAGCAGCACGACGGGCAGGTCGCCGGAAATTGCATAGCCCCACAGACCCGATTGCGTTCGGCGGTTAGTGCTAAGCACAGAGGCCTCGGCGCGAAGCGAGTGGTTGGCATAAAGAATGGAACTGGCCAGGCGTCCGAAGCTTTGCGCGTCGGCTTCAGAGGCGTTGAGCTGCCGCAAGACCACCTGGCTATGGGTCCATGCAAGATCAAAGACGCGATCTGCGAGGTGGCGGTCCTGATACTTGTCTACCAGGTGTACGCAGCCGTCGCGGGTATCGTTCGCACCGGAAACCAGGTTGGCGGTAGCGGATTGTCCCGGCTCCAGAATGATCTGGTAACGAATTGCGACAATAGGATCAAGGACAGATCCCTGGCTGCCTGAGAGTGGTGTCGAACCGCTCATGGCCTGCGGATTCGCCACCGTTTTTCCTCGCCCGATGAATCGCATGCGGTCCGTTTCGTACGACACCGACCCAACATCCGCGCCATGCACCACCAGCAGATGGAACATCCAGGGAGTCTGCTCGTGGAGAGAGCGGGCCCGTCGCGTGCAAAGAATCGCTCGGCGCTGCTCCATGATTTCCGTCTGCACAAAGAGGTTGCTGAAGGCCGGATGCAGCACGTCCGCGGCAGGCGAGGCCAGAACCACTTCGGCGTAGCTGGTTATCTCAATTACTCTGCGTGTGCGGGCACGGTTGGTGAGTGTGACTCTCCGGAGTTCAACGTCGTCCTCCGGAGAAACCGCAATCTCTGTGTGGGCCTCGAGTTCTCCCTCACGGCAGC
>JBLMYN010000274.1:0-7566 GCA_050258305.1 Actinomycetota bacterium | reverse complement strand
TGCTCAGCGGCGGCCTGTTTGTTGACGTTGCCGGGCTGGCGCGACGCCGCGCGGAACGCGACAAGGCGATGCAATCCATCAAGGACGCCATGGCGGAGATTGATGCCATTGGCGTGCAGGTCAAAGACCTTGATATCGGGCTGCTGGATTTTCCCTGCCTGTTGGAAGATGAGATTGTGCTGCTCTGCTGGAAGTACGGTGAGGACAAGATTGATTTCTGGCACGGCGTGGAAGAAGGCTTTGCCGGCCGCAAGCCCATCGACGGGCGCTTTGCCCGCGGCAGGAAGAAAGAAAAGCCAAACTGAAGCCCGCGGCCAATTGCATATTCCTGCAGTTCTGGCGCGGGAATGAAAAAACTTGTTCCTTACCAAATTCAATTACCAAATCTTTACGGCTTCTTCCCTTGCACCCATGCCGGCTTGAACTCCGAGTTTGCCAGCCACCGGACGGGTTCGATCATTGAGCGGATCGCCTGTTCCATGTGAGGAAAGTCTATGCGCGAGATCTCGTCGCTGGGGCGATGGTAATCCTTGTGCAACCCGAAGCTGGAGACCGTCTGGGCAACAACGCCATCGCGAGCGAGGGCGTAGTTGTCTGAGCGCTGGAAGAAGTGCTCGGCGGGATGAGGGTCGGCCACCAGCTTCGCGCCGTGGCGGGCAAGCTCAGGCCCAAGATTGCTGCGGCTGTAGCCGGTGAGCCACAGCTCGTCCGGCTTGACGGCGGGATCGGCGCGCCCGATCATCTCAAACTCCAGGTTGGCGATGATGTTCTTCAGCGGAACAGGCGGATGCTCCAGGAAGTATCGGTCGCCCTGTCCGCCGGTTTCCTCGCTGCCGAAAAAAGCGAAGATCACAGTGCGGCGCGGCGGCTTGCCCTGGGACAGGGCGTGCGCCATCTGCAGTACGGCAATGCAGCCGGAAGCGTCGTCATCGGCGCCATTGTAGATACTGTCTCCATTCACAGGTTTGCCGGTGCCGAGATGGTCCATGTGAGCGGTCAGCAGGATGACCTGGTCTTTCCGGTTGGGATCGCGTCCGCGGATCACGCCAATGACGTTGCGCGTGGTCCATTGCTTTTTGCCCTGGCGAAAGAAGTCGAACTCCCCGGAGACGTTCTGAATGTACCCGCCATCATCGCCCATGGGAGCAATTCCCATCTGCTGGAGTTGCGACGCCAGATAAACGGCCGCAACCAGTTCATCATGCGTGCCTGAGCCGCGTCCCTGCAGCGCATCGCTGGCGAGAAAATTCATTTCGGCGTGAATCCTCGCCGAGAGACGGTCTCGATGCCGGCGCTGCGCGGCTCCGGGCAGGGCGAGGCACAGGCTGAGGCAGAACACCAGCAGCGTTGCGGCTTTGTGAACCAAGTTTTCCTCCGAGCAGACAGTATAAAGGGCGGGCGCAAACACCACCCGCGAAAGCGCCTGCGACGAGTTGCCTCAGCGAGATTGGATCTGGTCCACGGCCACACTCAAAAGTGTCAGCCGCACCTGCACCAGAGGCCAGCCGGGTAAACCTCCTAAAATATCGTCAGACGATGTTCTTGTGGATGCACCCGGCTGCTGCAACTGGAGACAAATGGCGGTATAGTTAGAAGGTCAGGTCCCATGCAGAGTTCCCCTGTTCGAACAATAGAGATAAGCCGGCGTCCTGGGCCGGTTTGCGCGCTGCTCTCAATTCTCATCATTACGGCGATTTCACTTTCAGGCTGCAGCAGCACCGGCTCAGAAAACCGCGAATTTGTCTATGTTGCCGTGCCCGAGGCCTCACTCCGCGATCGCGTAGCCACCGTTTATAACAAGACCGGACTGGTCCACAACGGCGAGCGGCTGGTGGTGCTGGAACGAATGCAAAACCGGCGATTTGTCCGCGTGCGCACGCCGCGCGGCGAAGAAGGATGGATCCAGAACAGGTATCTGGCAGACCAGGAAACCTATGATCAGTTTGCCCGCATGGCAAAGGAGTTCAAGACCGCGCCCGCCCAGAGCACCGCAACCACTCTGGACCAGGTGAAAGTACATGAGGAGCCGGGCAGAAAAGCCGGGTACCTGTACCTCCTGGATGGGAAGGTGAAACTGGATTTGCTGGAGCGCCGAGCCGTTCCCCGTTATGGCGTAGTGACGCCTGCGACAGAGAACAAGGACAAGGACACCGATTCCGACGACGATCAGGACAAGACTGAACAGCCGCAGATTATGGAAGACTGGTGGCTCGTTCGCGATGCGAAGAATCGTGTCGGGTGGGTCTACGGTCGGACTCTCTATATAGATGCGCCTTACGAAATCGCCCAATACTCCGAAGGGCAGCGGCTTGTTGCCGTGGACAAACTGGATGAAGTCCAGGACGAAGACAAGAAGGTCCCTGAGTACCTGGCCTTGTTTACCGAGCCGAAAGATGGAATGCCGTACGACTTCAACCAGATTCGCGTATTCACCTGGAACATCCGCAAGCACCGGTACGAAACCGCGTATCGCGAACGCAACCTGAGAGGATTTCTGCCGGTCACGCTGGGCCGGCAGGACTTTGGCAAAGAAGGAACCCTGAGGACCTTTACGCTCCGCTTAAGGGACACGGATGGAAAAGATCGGCAGCAGGTCTACACCTTTAACCCTCCCATCGTGCGGAAATACCATGCTCCCGGCCAGGAGCCCCCGCCGAAGGCAAAAAAGAAGCGGGCCCAGGCAATTCCGCAGGCGCATCATTCCCCGGTGTAACCCTCACGCGCTGGCATCCGGAAACTTTCTTTTTACCTCCAACCATGTATGGCAGAGAAAGTGAACAAACTGGGCCTGGAACGCGACTACAAGACATTCCTTTATTTCATTGATGGACAGGGAAACGTCTGCAAGAAGCCGAAATCGGGGCAAGGTGAAACTGAGATAGTAGTGCCCAACGCCGTTGAGAGGGACAACCAGTTTCTCTATTTCATCGATAAAGAAGGAGATGTGGCCCGCTCTCCGCGGGCAGCCGGCAAAGGAAAGAAAGCCGCCTGAGACACTTTTCCGAATGGCAGCCGGCGCATTGAATCTGTGGGTGTTCCGCGATGAGCGTCGGTGCGTCTCAGGCCCCGGACTCAGGAAAAAGCTGGCTGCCGGCCTTGACGCGCTTCCGGAAAGACCTTCCGAAGAAGCGCTTCTGCGGCTGCTGTTACGCGCCGGCGAACTCGAATGCGGAGTCGCCGATTCGGGCAGTTCGCCTGAACCACTGCACCAGTTGGCTGACGCTCTTGCAGACAGCTTTGTGGGCTGCGAAAACTCGGGATCTCGCCAGGCGTGGCGTGAACTGCTTGCCAACACTGACGTTCCAGACACGCTGCATGTTTCCGTCCCGGAGGGATTTGCCTATTACGCCCTTCATCCGCGCGCCTATGCGGACGTGCTGCCGCTCTTGCCCCTGATGGCACCGAACGTCGTCGTTGTGGGCATTCGCAGCATCGGAACCACGCTCAGCGCGGTCGTTGGAGCAGCTCTTCGAAAAACCGGACGGAAGGCGGTGCGGTTCACGGTTCGTCCCGCAGGCCATCCTTACAACCGCGAAACCAGCCTTAGACCGCAACAGCAGGAGGTTGTACATGCAGGTTTAGCCTGCGGAGCCGACTTCCTGGTGGTGGATGAGGGCCCGGGACTGAGCGGATCGTCGTTCCTCTCCGCAGGCGAGGCGCTGCTGGCAGAGGGAGTACCTGCGGAAAATATGCGGATGATTTGCGGGCGCCAGCCTGACTTCGCGTCGTTTCGAACTCTTGACGGGCCGAAACGCGCGGGACGTTTTCACTGGATCGCCGTCGATTCAAACCAATACCACCCCCGCAACGGGAAAGTCCTTGCCGGTGCAGGAGAATGGCGCCGGTTGCATTTTGCTGACGAAGACTCCTGGCCGCCTTCCTGGACGTGGTTTGAGCGATCGAAATATATTTCTGCTGAAGCCGACAAGCAGCGGCGCCTTTACAAATTTCTCGGGCTGGGACATTACGGGGACGAGGTTTTTGCACGCGAGCAGGAGATCGCTGCGGCCGGTTTTGCTGCCCCGCTCAGACGAGAAGCGAACGGCTTTGCCTCTTGCGACTGGCTGCGCGGGAGACCCATGCGTCCCAGTGATCTGAATGAGGATTCCATCCGCAGGCTGGCCAGCTACTGCGCCTTTCGGGCATGCTCCTTTGCCGCTGAATCGTCTGACCTCAAGTCGCTGCAACAGATGGCGGACTACAACCTGCAGCAGTTGTCACTACCTCTTTCTCCAAATCTCTGCCTGGAACGGCCAGTCATCGCCGACGGCCGGATGCAACCGCACGAATGGATCCTGATGCCCGACGGGGAAATGCTGAAAACTGATTCCGGCACTCATGGCGATGATCATTTCTTTCCCGGCCCGACAGATATTGCCTGGGACCTGGCCGGAGCGATTGTGGAATGGCGAATGGATGAGTTGCAGAGAGAAGCTTTTCTTGAAAGCTATACCCGGTTCAGTGGTGATCATTCCCGGGAACGCATCGGCGACTATGTGCCTGCGTATTGCGTGTTCTGCGCCGCGTATTGTCTCATGGCGGCCAATGCGCTGCACGGAAGCCAGGAGCAGCGTATCCTGGAGCGAGAGGCGGATTACTATAAGATGGCCCTGGTAACACGTGGGCCAGATCTAATCGCCTAGTCTAATTGCGCGCCCCTGGGCGTTTCATGCCAGACCACGATCGAAACAGGCGCGCCTGCCGGTTCCCGACGTGTTTCTTTCCCCAAATCCAGTCTGTTAACCTTTCACGGTCCTTGTTCGTTTGAGAGTTGGAGGACAATCGATATGGATCCCATGTTGCAGAGCCAAATCAAGGAGGGGATCTTGATGTTGGCACCGATGGCGTTTTTAGCCTGGGCTTTTTATCTTGCGACCATAGCCGTCCGGCGCAGGTACCAGAATGCCATGCAGAAAGCCCTGCTTGATAAATTCTCTTCCGCCCACGATTTTGCCGAATTCATGCAATCACCCGCGGGACAGAAGTATGTAATGAGCTTTGCCGATTCCGTGACGAGCCCGCGACATTCCATTCTGACGTCGGTCCAGATCGGCATCATTCTTATGTTTGTCGGTGCCGGCTTCTTCAGCGCAGCCAGGGGCGATGTCCAGGGGCTCGCCTTCATATTTGGGGGTGGTTTTGTCTGCGTTGGGTTCGGGTTCCTGGTCTCGGCGCTTGCGTCCTATTTCATCTCCAAGAAGCTCGATAGCAAGATCAAGGAGTAGGTTTTGTTCGCCGCAACGGGAGCACGGATGCGCGAAATGAGCCTGAACAAAGCACGCTCGGAAGTCGCGGAGTACGACCCGGCGGCGCAGGCCGAGTTTGAGGCTTTCTACCTCGAAACTTCGCGCGGAGTGCACGGTTACCTTTGCCGTTTGAGTCGCGACTCGGCAACTGCGGACGAAGTGCTCCAGGAAGCTTACATCCGCGTCATCAACGCTCCGCCCATGGAAGCGAAGCAGCGCAGGGCCTACCTTTACACAACCGCCACCAATCTCCTGCGTGACCGCTGGCGAAGAGAAAGGCGGGAGAAAGAATGGTCAGCGCTGAGCCAGGCCAGCGAAGCAGTCCATCAAAATTTCAATTTGCCGATCGACATGGCTACTGTGTTCGACCGGCTCAGCCCCCAGGAGCGAGCAGTGCTGTGGCTGGCTCACGTGGAGGAGCTCAGCCACAGGGAGATCAGTGCTATTCTCGCAGTGAAAGAGAAAAGCGTGCGCGTCATGGTCTTCCGGGCACGGGAAAAAGCAAAGGGACTGCTTCAGGGCGCAGGATTCAGAGGTACCCATGAATAAGAACCTGCAGAACAACGATTCACAACTCGATTTTCTCATCAAGAACATGGCCGAGCAGCACCAGGCAGAACTGCCAAGCGCGGGACTGATCTGGTGGAGAGCACAGATCCAAAAGAAGCTCGCAGATAGGGAACGGGTGGAACGGCCGATGGTGATTATGCGCGCAGTAGCTGTTGCCGTGATGCTGGCGTTTGTGGCGGGAATCGCTGTGGTGAACTGGAGCGAGATTGGCGCCACGGCGGCCGGGGAGTCCGGGCTGTTCGTTGTGCTTGGGGTTTTTGCTGCAGCCGTGCTCGTGGTTGCAGGGTCTTCCGTGTTCAGGGAATCTGCAAAAAAGAGCTAAGAGGCGCCCGCGTTGCATCGACTTCCCCTACCGGTCACGAATAGAACTCCGCGATTGAATCCACCACATGTTTCTGCTCGTGCTCTTCGAGTTCTGCAAACATGGGCAATGCCAGCGCGTCTTTCGCGGCCTGTTCTGCTTCCGGCAGGTCGCCGGGAGCATAACCGAGATAAGCAAAGCACTTTTGCAGTTGCAGAGGAACGGGATAGTAAATTTCGCTGCTCACCCCGCGTTCTTTCAGGAAATCTCGCAGCCGGTCGCGCCGCTGCACGCGGACCACGTACTGATGGAATATATGCTCCGCCTGGGGCCGCGTCTTAAGCAATGTCACAGGCGCAGCGGAATTTGCTCCTGTCCTGGTCAAACCGGCATCTTTCAGCAACTGGTCATAAGTACGGGCGCGCTGGCGCCGCGCTTCATTCCAGCGTGGCAGCTGAGGCATCTTGACGCGCAGCACGGCCGCCTGGACGGAATCAAGCCGGCTGTTGGCGCCGATCTCGTCATGATGGTAGCGCTGCCTGCCGCCGTGGTTGCGCAGAGACCGCGCATGTTCGGCCAGATGGTGATCATCGGTTGTGAGAGCGCCGGCATCGCCAAAAGCGCTGAGATTCTTCGTGGGGTAAAAGCTGAACGCCGCAGCAGCACCCCAGGAGCCCGCCAGCTTGCTGTTCCACCTTGCGCCAACCGCCTGCGCCGCATCCTCTACAACAGCCAACCCGAATTCCGTGCCAATGCGGCTGAAAGCGTCCATATCGGCGCACTGCCCGTAGAGGTGTACGGGCATGATGGCGGTCTTTCGGGGTCCGCCAGCCCGCAAACAAGCTTCAACCTTTGCAGGATCCAGGTTCAGCGTTTCAGGCTCGATATCGGTAAAGACTGGGCGAGCGCCGGCCCGGATAATGGAACTGGCCGTGGCAAAAAAGCTGAACGGGGTGGTGATGACCGAGTCGCCCTGCTTTACCCCCGCAGCTACCAGCCCCAGCCACAGGGCGTCCGTCCCGGAGGCGCAGCCGACCGACTCCCGCGTGCCACACAACCCGGCAAACTCCCGCTCGAAAATCGTTACTTCTTCGCCCAGAATGTACTTCTGCGAATCGCACACTCTGGCGACCGCCTTCAGCACCTCCTCCCGAATGGAGGCGTATTGGCGTGACAGGTCGAGCATGGGAACCTGAAGGACGGATTTTGAGGGGCTGGATTTCACGTAAGTATGGGAAAGAGCAATTTTAGCATCGGCCCGAAAAAGTACTGTCTTTTTGCCGCGAACCCTCTGAAAAGGCTACAATTAGTAGGCAGTTGCGAATGCAGTCACCTGGTTCACCGGGGAAGGAATAGAGGTTCCAGAGGAGAGATCGGCAGATGGAAAACAAGCCGGCACAGAACATTCAGGACTCGTTCCTGAACACCGCGCGCAAGGACAAGACGCAG
>JBLMYN010000273.1:0-4764 GCA_050258305.1 Actinomycetota bacterium | reverse complement strand
GCGCCTTCGGGTTTCTCCTGAAAGTGCATGACCTTGGCGCCGTCGGTGACCAGGGCGCCGAAGCGACCTGCAGGACGGACAGCGGTAACGGTGGCCAGGGTCTTGTGGCAGCGATGAAAATTCACGAGCTCGCGCAGGTTCACGTCAGCCAGGTCGTCGCCGTAGGTGAGGCAGAAGTCGCCATCATCAAGATATCTGGCCACGCGCCTGAGCCTGCCGCCGGTCATCGTCTCCAGGCCGGTTTCGACAAGCGTGACCCGCCACGGCTCGGCGCCGTTCTGGTGCACTTCCATCTTGTTCTGCGCAATATCAAACGTGACATCACAGACATGGAGAAAGTAGTTGGCAAAGTATTCCTTGATGACGTGGCCTTTGTAACCGCAGCAGATGATGAAGTCGCTGATATCGTAGGCCGAATACATCTTCATGATGTGCCAAAGAATGGGCCGCTCGCCGATTTCAATCATTGGCTTCGGCTTCAAGGCACTCTCTTCCGAAATCCGGGTACCCAATCCCCCGGCCAGGATCACAGCCTTCATTCAGGAAATTTCCTCCCTCACTCTGGCGCCACTTTGCATTCGTGAACTCGATCGGAATCAGGGGGTTGGTATGTGAGTCCCGAACGTGAAGTTCCCCGTGAAATGTTAGTTGTGCGTTCTCTCAAAGTTACCGTAGAAGTGCGAACGATTCAAGCCGGGAACACTGCTTAGTCCGGAGGAGGATTTTGCTGAGAGGAATGGGTTAAGGCGAATCGCCGGGGGTCGCCGTAATCAGCGGCCGCACTGCATTCAAACCTATGGGCCAGGCCCACCTGCACGCCGGCCCTCGACAGCCATGGGCGTGGCGTGCAGGTAAACGCAAGCTGACCCAGGGCTATTGCGGGCCGTTACCGCAACCTTTCCCATCGGTAACGCTGGTCAGCACTCCGGCGGCGGCTGTGATGGTCCGGCTGAAGCATCCGAGAGCAGAGTCGTGGGAGAAATACTTCTGCGTACTCTGCTGGCCTGTGCTTCCGGTGATGTTGAAGTTGGAATCGAACAGCAGCGTATCGCTGGGCGTGGCGGTATTGGATACAAAGCTGAACGAATTCTGCCCATTCTGTCCGCGTCCGGTCTGACGGCTCACAAACTGCTGGTTGATCTTTGTTGTCTGGGAGCCACCGCTGCCGTCAGCGTTGAGGACGAATGAGAAATCCAGGTTCAGAGGCCAGTTGTAGCGCTGCGAAGATAGCTCGTCAGGGCCATCACCATGCCGGCGAATCGTCTTCGAGTCGATGTTGGTCCGCTGCACGATGCTCTGGACAAACGCGGAATTCGTAATGTCGAAGGTTTGCGCGTTGGAGAAGTTGATGTCCTGCGACACGCTTGTCTGCACCCTTCCATGCGAGGTGCGCACAAAGCCATCCACGGTGAACGTGCGGGTGGAGGTCACGGTGACTGTTCCCGTAATGTTGCCGCTGGCGTCGGTGGTGAGGTCCTCAATCACGCTCGGATTCGGAGCAGCGCTGAGTGTATCGCCCGTCAGCTCCCCGGTTACAACGTTTGATCCGTGATCTTCAAACAGCAGAAGCGTTGCCGTGGTGGAAAAGCCGCTGTTGGCATTGAACACGTTCACTGAAACCTGGTGCGGCTGGCCGTCGTCCAGTTGGGCGGCGAAGGGCGTCAGGTCCACGCGGTAGGGAACAAAGTTGAGCGTCTGCACGCCGGGAATCGGCCGCCACAGCAGCGGATCGATGCCGCCGGTGTAGATCCAGGGATAGACGGGAGCAACGCCTGCCGGCTGTCCGTCAATGGAAACCTGCGTCTCCCGGAAAGCCGTGGCGCCGCAGCTTTGCAGTTCGGCGGTCAGATCGTCAGGCACGCAAGCGTACCAGAACTCGTCGCCTGCCTGGCTCTGCGCCACTACGTCAAGGAAAGCGCGGTCGATATTCCTCGGCAAAGTGAAAGTCTTTGACAATGAACTCGCAGTGCTCGACAGAAAAGCCGTACCGCCGGTCGGGTCGGAAGCCAGCGGCAGGACCATATCCGCCGTGGAAGGAGCTTTGTGCGGATTCGTCAGCGGATAGAACTGCAACTCGGCGGTGCCGAAGAGACTGCTGGTAAAGGTTGAGTTCACCAGGTTTCCCAGGTCAACACGGCCGTTTTGCGGACTGAAGAAAAGCGCGGAATAGTCGGTCAAATCGCGCTCAATATGCCAGGCGCGCGCGACTGCGCCGGAGGGTTCCGCTGTCGTCCCGAAATAAACGTTGACGCCGCCAATCCAGATTTCCGCCGTGCGGTCAAACTGTCGTCCGGCCTGGATGGAAAAATCAGCGTTCAGAACCACCTTGGCCCAGGGCCCGGGGCAATTGGCAGGCGGCGTAAAAGTAAAAGGTTTCGGGGAGAAGTCCGCAAAGGTGAAGTTATCAAAAAGCTGGACCACGCAGGGCGTAGTGTCCGGACGCGGCACCGGCGGATCGGCCGTGGCCGTGTTGGCTGATCCGATCACCAGACCGGGAGCAGGAATGGTTTGCGCCACCAGCATGGAACTGGCAACGACCAGGCTCGCGATGAGCAGGAACTTTTTTGTTGGGATAAAGGTTAAATGGAATTTGTGGATGTTGCCGCAAGAAGAAGTTTTCATTTTGATCCCTCCGGCTCAAGGGCAGAATTCTAATCACCAGCGCGTGCAAGCGGCAAGCACGCCACACCGAATCTGAGCCACAAGAACACAACGAAACGCAAAGAAGCAGTTGCCACAGACGAACCCAATGAACGCAATGAACGTAGACGAGCGCTGATGAAGCCCGGATCAGAGGCCCGCCAGGGAACTTTCCGCGCGCCGGGCGCGTATCATGTTGCAGCAAATTCTTCTTGAGGACGGCTTTCAATGACGAAATGCGCGAAGTTGCTGTTGGTTCCAGCCCTCTCATTGCTGTTCGCCGGCTGCAATCTGGGTCCCGCGAGCCGGGGCAGCTTTCAACGTGACCTGCAGGTGGACGGCAAAGTTGACCTCCAACTGGAGGCCGGAGCAGGAAGAATTACCGTGCATACCGGCGATGTTCATAAAGTATCCATTGATGCGCGCATACGCGCCCGCAGCTCATGGGGCATGAGCGGAGAAGCAAAGATCCGCCAGTTGGAGAATAATCCGCCCATCGAACAGCACGGGGGTTCGATCCGCATCGGGCATATTGAGGACCACAGGTTGGGCCAGGACGTACGCATCGACTATGACCTGATTGTTCCTCCGCAAACCCGGCTCACCACCACCACAGGCGCGGGAAACCAGAGGATTCAGGGACTTGAGCTGCCTGTGCAGGCGCGCTCCGGAGCGGGCAACATCACGGCTCAAGAATGCGCCGGCGATGCCCGCCTGGAGACAGGCGCGGGCAGTATTGATGTCCGCGGCATGGACGGCGCGCTTGATCTTGAGAGTGGAGCCGGCAGCGTAAATGTCCGCGGCACTCCCAGGCGTGATTGGCACGTTCGCGTGGGCGCCGGAAGTATCCACTTGAAAGTGCCTCGCGCATCTTCCTTTGACCTCGACGCCCAGTCGGGATTCGGAGGTGTGAGTATCGCCGGCGGATTCAAGGTGGATGGCGCGGTTTCTTCCCGCCGCGTGCAGGGTAAAGTCGGGAACGGCGGCCCCACGGTGGAGTTGAACAGCGGCGCCGGCACGATCAGCATTGACGAATAAGATCATCAGCCACAGATGAACACCGAGGACTGTCGTCCAATTTGGGGCGCACAACGGAACGGCACGTACATCCGCGAACACACATCGGTTTCGCGTTGGCTACCCCTTTTCCCTGCGTGTACTCTCAATAAATAACGTTTGACGTTGATCAAGCAGGGATAGAATAGGCCTCAAGCAACCTTACAAAACTAAAGGGGGAACTCGATGGGCAGACCTACCGGTGTAACTGTTTATTGCAGTGCTTGATTTTATCGGGGCCGGCTTGTGCGCTCTTGTCGGCCTGGGGATCATGCTGGAGGCGGTTTCATAGCCAGCATGATGAGTCAACAGCGAGGCGCATCTGCTGGTATTCTCGCCGCTGTCGGCGCGGCAGCCGGGGTTGTCCTGCTGGTTTGCGCCGCCCTTGCAGTCCTGCTTGGCTGGGGCCTGTTAAAACTCAAGGAATGGGCGCGGATCGTCGCCATCATCCTGGCTGCGCTCGGAGTGTTGGGCGCTTTGTTGGGATTGTTCGCGGGTTTGGGCCATTTCATGATGATAGGTATTTTCTGGGCTCTCTGCCGCCTTGCCATCAACGGGTTGATCATCTGGTACCTGCTGCAGCCTCACGTCAAAGCCGCATTTCAGGGTGCCCAGGTCAGAACTGCAGGAGCATAGTTCGCGCCGACACACGCGGAACCTGCCGCAGATGGACGCTGCTGAACCAGGGATCAAGACCTTTGGTCTGCGTGTATCAGCGTAAATCTGCGGCAAAGGGTTTTTTCCCTTCCGCGGTGTTCCTCTGTGGCCTATGTGGTTTAAGGGCTCAACCGTTCGCTGAAACAGAGAATATGTAGCTGTCAGGGTCCTCGGCGACGGGCATTTTCGGCGTGGCTTTCACAAAGATGACAAATTCGTCGCGGCTGACGGTCGCGCGAAATTCTGCTACTTGAAGTCGGGCTGGATGCCAAGCTTTTGACAGTAGTGCGGGGCGGCTCTTCGTGCTGAGAAATCGCTTGATTCAATTCAGCCCTGCAGCGCGGATGGCTTTGTCTTATTCATCCAGACGCGCCAGGTGATGGGCCCGGCTTGCTCGTTGGTGATCGGGTG
>JBLMYN010000272.1:0-7262 GCA_050258305.1 Actinomycetota bacterium | reverse complement strand
ATTGCGTTTCATAGTGCTTCCATTCTAATCCGGTTTTCTGAAATTAAGATGCGTCCAGCGCTGTCTCAGTGATACCTGTAACATTACTTAAGGCGTTCACCTCTGGAGGTCCACAACTCTTGAACGCACTTCCTGGGCAAATGTTGCGTCTTTTAAAGAGCTTAGGTTGATCTCCACATTTGCCAGGGCGCCCACAATCGCGGCCCGGGCCAGGGCATCAGCTACGGTAAGGTCGGATGCCATGTTGGGATTCGTGATTGGCTTCAGGGCCGCCACGATATCGGCCACTTCGCGTGCTCGCGTCGCCGTTTGCAGCGGCACGCTGGTGGCGCTTTTTAGCGCTGTGTCGATTGCAGCTTCAGCGCTCCCGCCGTCCGATGCAGCTTTCGCTTGCTTATAGGCAGCCATCACCTGGTTGTAGCTTTCGGCATCGGCGTCAATTCCTGCCTTGAGCTCTTCCCGCAACTGGGCGAGCCGCGCCAGGGCCGCGCTCAGTTGCTGTTCGTATTGCACATAGGCCTTCTTCCCACGAGACATCCCTGCCACCATGCTGGCCAGAGCCGCCGCCATTGCCGCCGCAGCGGAGGACGCGCTGCCGCCGCCAGGCGTGGCCGTTGCAGCGGCAAGCTGTTCAATGAATGGTTCGGCCCCGGCGCGCAGGCCGCCCACAGCCATCTTGCCTCCCATCACGCCGGCGAGCCGGTTCTCCAGGATCATGGAAGAATCAAAGTTCTCCACCTGCAGGAACCACTCCGCTGCCTGCTCCAGGGCTCTCTTCGGGATCAGCCCGACAATCTCGCTGCTCAGCGGCGTCACGCCGTAACGCGCGGCTTCACGCTTGACGAATTCGAAAACGCGGGCAATCGGCGTCTGCTCGAAATCGGTAAGATTCATAGAAACCTGGGCCAGCCCGCGGACTTCAAATCCCGCGCCTTTCACAAAGCGCAGGCCGCCGGAAGAAAAGCGGATTGCCTTGGCAATCTTCCTGGCGATATCAACATTCGTGGTGTTTAGAAAGACGTTGTAGGCAATGAGCGCCTTGCGGGCGCCGACCACGGTTGCGCCGGCTGTGGTGTGGCAGCAGGGATCGCCGAAGTCCGGCTTGCGAGCAGCATTTACCAGAATATCTTCACGTAATCCTTCAAATTGACCGCGGCGAATATTTTCCAGATTCTGGCGCTCAGGAGTGGTTGCCGCTGCTTCATACAAATACACAGGAATCTTGTGGCGCTTCCATATCTCCTCGCCGACCGTGCGCGCGATGGCCACGCAGTCTTCAACGGTCACCCCGTCAATGGGAATGAAAGGGATCACGTCAGCGGCGCCGATGCGGGGATGCGCTCCCTGATGCTTTGTCAGGTCAATCAGCTCGGATGCTTTTCCCACGCCGCGAATCGCCGCTTCGGCGATGGCCTCACGGTCGCCCACCAGGGTGATGACGCAGCGGTTGTGATCGGCGTCCATCTCGCGGTCAAGAAGATAGACGCCCGGGACCTTCATGGCATCGACAATGGCGTCAACCACGGCTTTGTCGCGGCCTTCAGAGAAATTGGGAACGCATTCAACCAGTGTGGACATAACTGGAGAGAATAGCGATCAGGGAGTAAACAACGCAAGCGCGCGGCAATTTGCTCAATGCCGCAGGAACGCGAGCAGCTCTTGAATCACTTCTTCAGAACATTCTTCGGGCAGGAAATGGCCGCCGGGGAACGTATGGCCTTGCGCGTCGGCAACCCGCTCACGCCAGAGCCCCAGGACATCAAACAGCTTGCCGATGCGCGCCTGTGCGCCCCACAGCGCCAGGAGCGGTGCGGTGACTTTGCGGTCGAGATCGGCTCGGTCGTGCTCCAGATCAATGCTCGCGGCCGCGCGGTAATCTTCGCAGGACGCGTGGATCGACTCCGTAGTGCAGAAGCAGCGCAGGTATTCTTCCATGGCCTTTTCTTCCATGGCGCCCGGTACCTTGGCCCACGAGTTGACGGTCCAGCGCAGGAAGAACTCCGGGTCGGCGCCAATCAGCCGCTCAGGCAGATCAAACGGCTGGCTCAGAAAGAACCAGTGATAGCTGACCCGGGCAAAGCGCTGGTCGGTATGCTCGAACGTCGCGAGCGTGGGCGCAATGTCGAACACGGCCCAGCGCTCCACCACGCCAGGATGGTCGAGCGCCATCCGGTGGGCCACGCGTCCGCCACGGTCGTGCGCCGCCACCTGGAACCTGTCAAAGCCCAGCGCCTTCATCACCGCAACCTGGTCGCGTGCCATGAGGCGCTTGGAATAGACGGAATGGCTCTCGTTACCCGCAGGTTTGCTGCTGTCACCATAGCCACGCAGGTCGGTCAGCACCACAGTGAAGTGTTTCGCCAGCGCGGGCGCCACTTTATGCCAGCACGCGTGCGTCTGCGGATAACCGTGCAGCAACAGCAGCGGCGGGCCGCTGCCGGCCATACGGGTGTGGATGGTAACTTCCCCGGCGTCAATCTGGCGGTGATCAAATTCTGGCAGCAACATAGGAAGTTGGATGGATGACGTATTACTTGAACCAGTTCACTCCCACTTGAAACTGCACCGTGTTGATGCCGGGATTGGGCACGGTCAGGCCGGCGTTGGAGATGTGCTGGAACTGGATATTGGCCATGATCGCCCGGCGGTCGTTGTTGAAGAACTGAAACCCAAGCGCACCATGCGTGGCGAAGTTGACGTGCGATGTGTTGATCGGGACCACGTGATTGGTGAAGAGCACGCCGCCCCCGAGTTCCAAAAAGGGAATCACGCGCCGCGAACTCGTAAAGTTCCACTTCAGGTTTACCGGATTGAATCCCTCGCCGATAGCATTCTTGGCCGGGGCGGGTTGCCACACGTAATAAAAGGGAACCAGGTCCGCGGACCACTCAAAATTGCCGCGCAGGAAACCGCCTCCGAGGTCATCCGTAAGCACTTTGCCCAGGCGCACGCCGGCATTCATGGCATGGGTGTCCTTTGTTCCGCCCGGAACGCTCAGCCCGCCGCCGAGCCAGAAGCCATAGTCCCATGGATGGTTGTCGAGTGGCTTGGATTGGGCGTGGACGAGGGTTGCGGCGCAGATAACAAGCAGAAAACATCCACCACGGAGACACGGAGGCACGGAGAGCCGAGACCGTCCAATAGACATGATTTCTCCTGGACTTTTAGAACAGGAGAGGGTATCAGTTCACGAGGACAAAACCAAAAGGCGGCCCGGAGGCCGCCTTCGACTGATGAATTGATCTGTGATTATCCTGCCACTTCTTCGAGCTGTTTCTGATCCACGTCGAAGTTGGAGTACACGTTCTGCACGTCATCTTGATCTTCAATGGCTTCAAGCAGGCGGATCATCTGGTTGGCGGCAGCGCCTTCCAGCTTGATGTAATTCTGGGGAATCATTCCCACTTCCGAATGAACCACTTCAACATTGGCGCCCTTGATGGCATTGAGCACAGCTTCGAAAGCGCCCGGGTCCGTGGTGATGACCCAGCTATCGCCGTCATCGCCCAGGTCTTCGCCGCCATTTTCCAGCACAATGTTCATCAGGTCATCTTCTTTAGCGGCGGCTTTGGGGACAATGATCTCGCCTTTCTTGTGGAACATCCAGGCCACCGAGCCCGCTTCACCCAGGTTTCCGCCGTTCTTGGTGAAGACATGGCGGATTTCGCTGACGGTACGGTTGCGATTATCCGTGGTCACGTTCACCAGTAGCGCCACGCCGCCTGGGCCATAGCCCTCAAACTGGATTTCTTCGTAGTTCACGCCTTCGAGTTCGCCGGTGCCGCGCTGAATCGCGCGCTTGATGTTGTCGGCGGGCATGTTCTCGGCCTTGGCGGCAGCCACAGCGGTGCGCAGACGCGGATTGCCTTCCACATCTCCTCCGCCGCTCTTGGCGGCCATCGTGATTTCCTTGATCAGGCGAGTAAAAATCTTGCCGCGCTTGGCGTCCAGCGCGCCTTTTTTGTGCTTGATTGTGGCCCATTTTGAGTGGCCAGACATGGTGATAACCTCAGCAGAAATTTGATCTTACGGTAGCCGCAGGGGAACCCGGCAGGCGTTACGAAACGCATGAAAACAAAGTAGATTATAGCACGGCAGGATTGCTATGATTCGCTCATGCTTGAGGAGAATGAGGGGAAAGAAGAAGAATCAGCGCCGTCTGCACCTTCCATTAGCCTGCTGCGACGGCAATGGCTCTTTCTGCGCCATAACTGGTGGGACACGGGGCCGCTTACTCCAGGACAGCGCGTGGGCTTCTTTCTGCGCGGATTTTTTCTCATCGTGATCGGGTGCATCGGCCTGGCGATCTCCATCGCCGGCACGCTCGGCTCCTATGGGGGCGGGCTGGATGCCATAGGGAAACTGATGGCTGAATTCATGCTTATCCCCATCGGTTTACTGGCGCTCATCATAGTCGGATTGGGCGGGTCACTGCTGGTGCGCAGCGTGATTGCAACTTCAGGGGCGCACAACGAGGTGGACGAAAAGTGAAGAAGCGCATGAGTTCTAGCGCGCTGCCCGGGCTTTCTGCCTGAAAGCAAAAATTACGGCCAGGATCGGCGGCGCGAGAAAAATGGCCCACCAGAAGGGGATCAGCAGCGCAACCAGGATCGGGGTAAACAAAGCAGCCCAGAAGGGCACCTTGGCGGTTCGCTTCATCAGGTAAGGCTGCAGCAGCAGGCCGTCCGTCACCATGATCACCGCGAACAGAATCAGGACGTAAAAGAACCGCATGTGATCCGAGCTTAAAGCCCCGAGGATGGCCGGAATAATCACGGCGATGGGGCCGCCGAAATTCGGGATGAACTGAAGCAGTCCGGCTAACAGCGCCCAGACCGGAGCCCACGGTATGCCGATGATCCAAAGGCCGATCAGCCAGAGCAGCGCGATGGCCAGAGAGTCCTGGCATTGGGCGATGAACCAGTTCTTAAGCGCCGAACCGGTGGTACGCGCGTGTGAGCGCCAGTCCATTGATTCAGTTTAACCACAAAGGACACGAAGGCGCACGAAGGCAAGAGGCGATACCCGGAGTTGCATGCGCATCCGGCGATTCTTTCGATGCCGCGTTCGAACGCGAATTTCTCTTTGTGTTCCTTCGTGCCCTTTGTGGTTAAATGAACTTATGAAATTCGGCGTCATCATTTTTCCCGGCTCCAATTGCGACCAGGACAGTTATCACGCGGCCATCGCCGCGACCGGTCAGCAGGCTGCGTTTCTATGGCACGAGTCGCACGACCTGGAAAACTGTGACGCCATCATCGTGCCCGGCGGCTTCGCCTATGGCGATTACCTGCGCACCGGCGCCATTGCCCGCTTTGCGCCCATCATGCAGGAAGTGGCGAAGTTTGCCGCCTCCGGCGGGCTGGTGATTGGCATCTGCAACGGCTTCCAGATCCTGTGTGAAGCCGGGCTGCTTCCTGGCGCCCTGATGCGCAACGCCGGCCTTAAATACGTCTGCAAATTCGTGAATCTACGGGTAGAAAACGCCGATACCCCTTTCACCAACGCGTGCAGAGCGGGAGAAGTTCTGCGCATTCCCATCGGCCACATGGAAGGGAACTACTACTGCGATTCTCAAACCCTGGAAACGCTGAAGAGCCAGAACCGAATTGTGTTGCGCTACTGCACCCCCGACGGCCGGATTACTCCTGAGGCGAATCCCAACGGCTCGCTCGAGAACATCGCCGGCATCTGCAATGAAGGCCGGAACGTTCTGGGCATGATGCCGCATCCCGACCGCTGCAGCGAAACGCTGCTGGGCTCGACTGACGGCGCTAAGATTTTCAAGTCCATGGCTCTGGCCGGAGTGGCAACAGCCCGCTAATCCAGCTCTCATCAGCCCTCCTGCACAATCACGCCAGCATCCAAATCTCACAACGCGCTTCACTTCGGTCCAACCAGGAGGGAGATTTCCATGCGTGCAAAAGGGAGACTGCCGGTCTTAGCTGTGGCTGCTCTGCTGTTTTCCATTTTTGTTGGGTGCAGCACCAACAAGGCCAGTACACCGGATGTAAAGGAACGGGTAGCAAACGCCCTGGGCAATGCCGGCTTCAAAAATCTGACCGTCAGCAGCGACAACGATAAGCAACTGGTTACGCTCAAGGGTGATGTAAAAACTCTGGAAGAAAAAGACAGAGCAGAGGACGTGGCCAGGGGCGCCTCCGCAGGCTGGGTGGTGGCAAACGAAATCGGTGTCCGGCCTGAAGGCGCGGAAAACGCCGCCAGCCAGATCGATGCCAATGTTGACAGTGCAATCGAAAAGGACTTTAAAGCCGTGCTGATTGCCAATCGCCTGGACAAGCAGCACATTCACTACACCGCGAAAAACGGAGTCCTGACATTGAAAGGCGCGGTGGGTAGCTCTGCCCAACGGGAAGAAGCGGAAAAGCTTGCCGCCACCGTTCCCAACGTTCAGCAGGTGGTGAACGAACTGGACATCAAGGGAGCAAAGCACAGGCACAAAGTGGCCGGAGAGTGAGTGCCTCTTGATCTCTAGGCGGATGGCTCGCCCCAATGGGCCATGTGCAACTGCTTCTCCGCGCAGCCGGCCCTGCTCAAGTTGCTTATGCGCGCGCGGCAGCTCGGGAATGTATGATTGTCTGTTGCTTCCGGCGCAGGGTTTGTCCCGTGTGCTCGCGCTGGGCGTAACAACTATTCATGAGCGGAGAGAATATGAGGATCGCAGCAGCCTTTATAGCGTTATTGCTGATCGTGGGAGTATTGGGATGTTCAGGAAACGACGCAGATCGAGCAACACAGCCCACCGGGAGCACACCATCATTCCCGAACACCACGGCCGGAGCCGCGGGCGCGGGCGTCGCGAACGGCGATCAACAGGCGCAAACCAGTCCTGAGGGCAGCGGGGGTTCAACTCTTCCGGCCAGCACTCCGTATAACCAGGGAAACGGCGGCACCGTATCGCAGAATCTGAATCCGGCGCCTTTTCTGATGGCCAAAGAGCCATCGAGCGCGGCGGGAGTCAAGATCTCGAGCTCCCACGGCTTGGTAGCCAGGGCTGACGGAACCATGTATGGACCGACTGACCTGCCGGCGGCCGGTGTGGGACCGGGTGCGCAGGGTGCGGCAGAGGGTGGCGCCGTCAGAAGCTCAAACCCTGTTGGCCGCACAGCTTCCCGCGAAGCCAAAAAAGCCGGCAAGTGAGACTCCAGGAAGACCACGTAAGTAGCGCGGAATGACGACTCCCGGCAAAGTTATGGCTCTGGTGCGGAGAATAAGAAGAAAAAGCGCCCTGATTAAAGCGA
>JBLMYN010000271.1:0-4476 GCA_050258305.1 Actinomycetota bacterium | reverse complement strand
GCGAAGTGCACAGAATGTTGCTCCGCCACCGCAGATACCGCCCCAGGCGGAGCAGGAACCGGTGCCGGTGAATTGAAGCGACCGGCATCACGTTTGGAAATCGATCAAGCACCTATTCCTGCTTCAAGACGAGTGATATGGTTTTTTTCTCGGCTTCACGGAGTTCAAATGTTTCAACCGTGGTTGCGTGCGATGAAGGAGCGTCGCTTTCCTCTGCTTCATTGTCGCCGGACACTGTCGCTTGAATCGTATAAGCGCCGGGAGCGAGATTTTCGAGAACGAAGCCGCCATGCTGGTCTGTGACGGTCTTTCTGTGCAGGTCGCGGCGGATGGCGCTATCGTGTTCGGGTGTTATTCGAATCACGGCGCCGGCGACAGGCTTGTCGTCCATCATCACCGTTCCGGAGAGCTGTGCGGCTTTGGAGCTGATCCGCAGTTCGAGGTCGGGCGCGCTCCCGCTGTTTACGGTCACTCCTTGCGCCAGAGCATCTGTCGCACCCAGGCTTGCCGACTTCAGGTACCAGCCGCTGGGCAACCCTGTCAGATGCACATCGTATGCACCCCTGCGGAGATCACTCACCTTGAATGTGCCATCTTTTTTAACTTCGGCAGCCCCAAAATCAAAGAGGCTGCCGCCAGCGGGCGAAAGCCATAGATGCAGAGAGCTGAAATCGATCTTTTGCGGCAGAGGATCTTCCGCGGCCACGATTTTCCCGGCAATGGATATTCCGCGTTCCAGCGTGAGCGTAACGTCTGTTGGAGGCTGGCTGCCGATCTCCATCGGCAATTCTGCTGAAAGCCGCACGTTATCTCGAGTGTTCCTTGCCTGAAGAACATAAGTTCCGGGAATAACGCCCTGAATCGTGAAGCGTCCCTGCGAGTCTGTGCTGGCCATGTTGCGCATGGCCGAGAACATTACATCCATATCACGGGATCCCAGAATGACGTAAGCGCCCGGCACGGGTTGGCCATTCTCACCCAGCACACGTCCGCTGACCTTCATCATTTTCTCCGCTCGAAGCGTCAGATCGATTTCGGCCGTGCTGCCCGCGCTGACGTGCACCTTTTCTGCCTGGTTGCGCGCGAACACGCCGGGGTAGTACATGGGTGGGTGGTCGGTCACCGGCTCTTCGCCCCGTTCCCAGGCTATGCCGCCGCGAAAAAACGAGTGTTCCGTCAGCTCCGGTGTTCCGGAGTCAATCGCGGCCACGTAGTAATCGCCGGCAGGAAGGCCGTACATGCGGTACTCGCCGAGATCGTTGGTGACGCCCATGCCGATGGGGACCATCTTCAGCTTCGATATCACCATTGCTGCTTCAGGGGCTTCATCCCCGCTGCCGCCAAGCGATTGCGCCTGCTGTGCGTCGATCAGTGCTTCCGTTTCCACTCCGGCCAGCGGCTGCCCGTCTTCGTCAGTGATCTTGCCGGCGATCACCGCCGCAGGAGTGAGCCGGAACAGCACCTTGTCCTGCTTCTGGCCGGGCGAGAGTTCCAGAGGCGCGGCGGTCGAAGCACCTTCAGGCCGAAACTGTTGCGGGACAAACCCATTGTGGGTGGCGGCAAAGCGATAGCGGCCCGGCGCGATTCCTGTGATCGAGAAATGCCCATTGCCATCGGAAACTGCCCTGTAAGTGTGCGGCTTTTCACTTTGTTTATTTTCAACGAGGACAACACGGGCCGACTTCAACGGTTCGCCGGAATCCGCCCGGACTACCTGGCCTGAGACGGTGCAAGTTTGAGGTGCAGTGGCTGGAGTTTGAGACAACAGCATTGCAGCCACTGACGTTAATAACGGCAAGAGGGCGGTAGCGTTCATCGCAACCTCCTTGTGATCCAGAATAGATTCAGAGCAGCTGGCGCGAGTGGCCCGGATATCAGATACTCAAAGCACCGCGTATTGACGCTCATCCTTAATTTAACCGGCTATGGGCCGGCAGCAATCTAAAAATCGTAGCCGCCCAGTTTTACTGTTCCCAAATGCTTGGCGTGACTGGGATGGAGCGCTTGAAGCACCGGCGCAACAAACGGCGTTTTAGCGCATCCTTTTTCAAACAAAAATATTTTACCCGCCTGTCGATTTTCAGCCCTCCCATTCGCCGTTACAGTAGAAGCAGGCCATTTCGAACCGAAAAAGGAGAGAACCCATGCGTGTCATGGTCATCGTGAAGGCGAACAAGGATTCTGAGGCCGGGGTCATGCCCAGCCAGAGGCTCCTCACGGAAATGGGAAAATTCAATGAAGAACTGGTGAAAGCCGGCGTGCTGCTCGCGGCCGACGGCCTTCACCCCAGCTCAAAGGGCAAGCGCGTCCGCTTCCTGGGCGACAAGCGCACGGTGATGGACGGTCCTTTCACTGAGACCAAGGAGTTGATCGCCGGCTTCTGGCTGTGGCAGGTGAGGTCCATGGAAGAAGCCGTTGAATGGGTGAAGCGCTGCCCCTGCCCGCATGAAGGCGATGGCGAAATCGAGATCCGGCCGGTCTTTGAAATGGAAGACTTCGGCGTCGAATTCACCCCTGAGCTTCGCGAGCAGGAAAAGCGCATCAGTGCCCAGATCGCCGGAAAGAAGGGCTAGTTCGATCCGGGAAAAAAATCCTGCCCGGTGTCGATTTTGCCGGGCGCTGTTCGACAGATAGATAGAGGGCGAGCCTTTCCACAGCGACCCCTCGCCTCAAACAACCTGATAAGGAGACTGAAGCATGCGTTACATGATGATTGTTAAACACCGCGAGGGCCAGGGAAAACCGCCCGCCGAACTGATGCAGGCAATTCAGAAGCTGGGCGAAGAAGCCACCCGGGCCGGCACCATGCTTGGTACGGGCGGTCTGGGACCGACCGCTACAGGCGCGCGTGTCCGGCTGTCCGGCGGCAAGGTTTCCGTCATTGACGGGCCTTTCACGGAAGCCAAGGAGATCATCGGCGGCTACGCTCAGTTCGAGCTGCCGTCCAGGGAAGCGGCCATCCAATCTGCCGTGGAATTCATGGAACTGCACAAGAAACACTGGCCCGGCTGGGAGGGCGAGACGGAAGTCCGGCAGATGTTCGGGCCGGAGGACGTCGAGAAAGTGTGCGCGCCGGCGCACAGCGAGGTTGCGCACGCAGTCCAAAAATGATGTGATCGGTAGCAGTGGCTGCTGCCGATTTACATCGCGCGATTGATGCCGTCTGGAGGATGGAATCTCCGCGGCTCATCGCTGCGCTCACCAGGATGGTGCGCGATGTTGGCCTGGCGGAAGATCTCGCGCAGGATGCTCTGGTAGCCGCACTCGAGCAGTGGCCGCAGTCGGGCGTCCCGGAAAACCCGGGCGCCTGGCTCATGACCGCCGCCAAACATCGTGCCATTGATCACTTCCGGCGGAACACCCGGCTGGAACGCAAGCACGCAGAGATTGGCCGCGATCTTGAGGCGCGAGAGTTGACTGTGCCTGACCTTAATGCCGGGCTTGATGACAGTGTGGGCGATGATCTGCTCCGGCTCATGTTCATCGCCTGCCATCCGGTCCTTTCCACCGAGGCACGGGTCGCGCTGACGCTCCGCCTTCTGGGCGGGCTCACCACCGACGAAATTGCGCGCGCCTTTCTCGCTCCTGAACCCACCATCGCACAGCGCATCGTGCGGGCGAAACGTACTCTGGCCGACAATCGCGTGCCGTATGAAGTCCCCCGCGGGGCGGAATTGAATGTCCGGCTCGCGTCGGTTCTGGAGGTGGTTTATCTGGTGTTTAACGAAGGGTACGCGGCTACTTCAGGTGAGAACTGGCTGCGGCCCGCGCTTTGCGAAGAAGCGCTCCGGCTGGGACGCATTCTGGCCGAACTTGCCCCGCTTGAACCCGAGGTGCATGGGCTGGTTGCCCTGATGGAGATTCAGGCATCGCGCGCCCGCGCCCGGGTGGGTCCGTCCGGAGAACCCATCCTGCTGCTGGACCAGGACCGCGCCCTTTGGGACCACTTGCTGATTGGTCGCGGTCTGGCTGCGCTCGCCCGTGCAGAGAAGCTCTGCTCCGGCAATGCCGGAAAAAAGGCTGGTCCATACATGCTCCAGGCTGCCATCGCCGCCTGCCATGCCCGCGTCCGCACGGCGGACGAAACTGAGTGGAACCGCATTGTTGACCTTTACACGCAACTGGCTGAAGCCGTGCCTTCGCCCGTGGTGGAGCTGAACCGAGCGGTCGCCGTTTCCATGGCATCCGGCCCGCAAGCGGGATTGGAGCTTGTGGATGCTCTGGTGCAGGAGGGCGTACTTGAGAGTTACCATCTGCTGCCCAGCGTGCGCGGCGACCTGCTGAGAAAGATGGGCCGTCTCAAGGAGGCGGGGGCCGAGTTTGAGCGCGCCGCGTCGCTTACGCGCAACACCCGTGAACGCGAATTACTCTTGAAGCGCGCCCGCGATTGTGCCGGGGTGACGCAGTAAGCCCAAATTCATCCGGGGCAAGGGCTTCATTCAGCGAATCCGCTTCACGGGAATTCCGGCATAGACC
>JBLMYN010000270.1:0-7970 GCA_050258305.1 Actinomycetota bacterium | reverse complement strand
GGTATTGGCGCCCCATGGCGTGCTGCCGGAAAGCTGAATGTCAGTGTTTGCGTACGACTCGTTGTCGTACATCAGGATCAGACAGTTGTAGTCAGGATGGGTCAAGGTGGCGGAAATTGCTCCCACGCCCATGTCTGCTCCGCCGCCGTCGCCGCAGAAGGCGATCACGTTGATGGGCTCTTTCTTCATCTTACCCTTGCGCATGAGCGCCTTGAGCGCGGCAGCCGTGCCCAGCGCGGCCGAACCGCTGCTGCCGAGCTGTGTGTGCATCCATGGAACCACCCAGGGGGTGCTGTAGTAGGTGGTGTTGGCAACGTACATGCACCCGGTGCTGCCCAGCACGATGGTGCGCGGGCCGGCGGCCTTGGCCATCATCTTCATCACCAGCGCTGACTCGCAGCCCTGGCATGTGCGGTGCCCCGAGGTGAAGTACTCCTCCAGCGGAAGCTTCTTTACCGCCTTGAAAGGATCCAGCTTCTGGGTCGGATCGACTTGCACATAGCTTGTAGACATTTTGAATTCCTCATCCTTTCTGATCGTCGCGGCTACTCGCGCACGCCAATCCACTGGGTTAGGGGCTGCTGCTTGCCTTTGGCAGCCTGGAAAATAGAGTCGGCGATCTTCTCCACGTCGGGCACGGTGATCTCGCGGCCACCAAGGCCGGAGATGAAGCCCAGCACCGGCGGCTTGGGTCCGGGAGCCGAATACAATGCCGTGCGGACTTCCGTTGCCACTACGCCGCTGTTGTAGGGCGAGCCGAAAGAGTAATCACGGTCCACTACGCCGACGGCGGAGAAGCGCTGCAGAGATTTCGCCAGCTTCTCGGCGGCAAAAGGACGGAACCAGCGCAGGCGCACGAAACCAACCTTCTTGCCTTCATCGCGCATCTTGCGGATGGCTACCTTCACCGGCGTGGAGAGTGTTCCCATGCCCATCAGAACAATTTCAGCATCCTGGGTCATGTATTCCTCGAAATACGGATTGCCGTACGACCGGCCGAAGATCCGCTCGAAGTCCTTATATGCCTGCTCAAGGACCGCAGGTACGCGCTCCATGGCGGCGAAGTTCTGCCGCCGGATTTCCATGACCCAGTCTTCATTGCCTTGCGGGGCCACTGTGATCGGGTTATCGGGGTGCAGGAGCAGGTCAGCGCGGTTGTAGCGGGGGAGGAACTCGTTGACCTGCTCCTGCGTCGGGATCTTCACCAGCGCCTGCGAGTGGGTAAGGAACGCGCCGTCGCAACTGATGGCGCAGGGCAGGAAGATGCGACGATCTTCCGCGACGCGCCAGGCGATCAGCGCGGTGTCGAGCGCTTCCTGCGCGGTATCAACCCAGACGAGTTGCCAGCCGAGGTCGCGAACGGCGAGAGCGTCATTGTGTTCCACGCCGAAAGCGCCGGGATCGTCGAGCGCGCGGTTGCCCACCATGGCGATCATGGGAATGCGCAGAGCCGGGGTCACGGTGAGCGCTTCCATGGCGTACATCCAGCCCACGCCGCTGGATCCGCAAAAGACGCGCGCGCCGGCCGCCGAGGCATGCTTTACAATTTCGAACTGGGAGTGCTCGCCTTCCGCCACAATGTATTCGCAATCCATCTCTCCATTGGCGACGAGCTTGGAGATGTACTGCATCACGGTGTCGTACGGGCGGATGGGATATGCGGTGATTACGTCGACATCGGCCAGCTTGCAGGCCACCGCAATGGCTTCGCTGCCGGTAATTAGCGCTGTTTCCTCGGTCTTCTTGTACTGCTCTGTGAGAGTGGCCGATTGAGCCATGACAAACTCCCTTCCTTTCAAAATTTTGGGCTTAGCCCTGCTTCGCGATCTCGAGCATCTCCGGGACCTCTTTGTCGTACTGGCCCTTATAGCGGAATCCGTGCTGCCGCTCGCCATGTCCCTTGATCTTTTCCTGCTGCCACGCAGCGTAGCCTTTGGCGTCCTTCTTCCAGTGTTCCCACTGGCTGCTGTTGTCAGCGAATTCGGTCTCATTGACCATGGTTACGCATTCCTTCACCGGGCAGACGGCCTCGCAGACGCCGCAGCCGCAGCAGGCTTCCATATTGGCGTCGTACAGGTTTTCCGGAGTCACATCGAAGACGGAATCCGGGCAACATAGCCAGCACAGCGTGCACTTGATGCAGGTGTCGAAGTTGATGACCGGGCGCATGGTGCGGGTGGTGAATTTCTTGAACGTGGGATTGCGGTCCGGACGCCAGCCGCCCTTAGCGTGAGAGACCGGGTCCTCAATGCCGCCGCCCGGCTTGATGCACGGAATGGCAATGCCTTCGCCCATCTCATGCCATTTGGGAAGATTGAACTTAAACGGCGCTTCCGGATTGCCCTGGTTCGGCTGGACCGTCACTGTGGTCAGGCGCTCATAGGCACGCGCAGCCGAATCGGCTTTCACCTGGTTGTGCCATTCGTCCATGATCGTTGCCTGGACTGACTTGAGACTGAACAGATCGGGCAGGAGCTTGGCGATCGCACCCAGAATGCGAACGTCAGTATGGTCATCTTTGTATACCCAGAGACCCGAGAAACTCGGCGTTCCCTTGAGGATGGCCAGCTTGTAGGGAACTTCCTTGCGATGCGCCATGCCAATCAGCCCCTCGGGATTCTGGCGCGAGGTGACAATGAGCGTGCCGTTCGGCTTCAGCAACTTGTTGACCGGCTGCAATCCGTACCAGGCCCAGGATTCAACGCCCTTGCAGAGAGTGTCATCCAACGAAATGGTGATGTCCACTTCCTTGGGCTCGTATTTGGCCATGCCTTCTTCGAGGGTGATATCGTCCGTGGCGACAATGGCAAAGTTCTTGGCCGGAATGCCGTTGCGTTCCGGGCTGTCGCCGTAGCGGCCGAAAGAAATCCCCGGCTTGCCTTCCTTGTGCGCCGCCAGCACGATGGCGCGGCTGATGTTTTTCGCGAGCGTCTTCTGAAAGATCCCACGATAGATAATTTCAATGGCGAATAACCGGCCCATGGTTGACCCTCCGTAAAGTTTTCAAAGCTTGTTCAATACGATCTTTTCTATATTGGCGATGTGCTGGCGCATGGCCTCTTCCGCTGCCACCGGGTCGCGGCGCTTGATCGCACTCATGATGCGGCGGTGCCCGGCCAGCGATTTTTCCGGACGCCCACGGGTCTGCAGCGACCGGGAGCGGGTTTCCCTAAGCAAATCCATCACTACGTCCAGCACCTTGAGCACGATGGTATTGCCGGAAGCGGTGGCAATGGCGTAATGAAATTCCGAGTCCTCTTTAATGGCCAGATGCCCGCCCGCGACCTTTGCGTCGTGCCGCAGCAGGATCTCTTCCATTGCGGCAATCTGCGTAGCCGATGCGTTGCTTGCCGCGCGGGCCGCTAAAGGCGGCTCAACCATCTTGCGAAAATCCAGAAGCTCGCTCACCAGTTGCCGCTTGCGGGAGACGACGCTGGCCAGGGGGTTCGCCACTGCATCCGAGAAGTCCCGTACCACTGTCCCGGCGCCCTGCCTCGGCTCCACCAGGCCCAGCAGTTCCAGTTTTCGGATTGCGTCCCGCACGGAACTGCGGCTTACGCCCAGCATTTCCACCAGTTCGCGCTCGGCCGGAAGTTTGTCTCCCGGCCGCAACTTCTTCAGGATCATCTCCTCAAGCTGCTTGGCGACCTCTTCATGGATCTTATTTCTCCGGATCGCCTCGAACTCGGGCTTCACTGCCGCCTGCAAACTTCTTCCGCCCCCTTGAAAATTGGTCTGATGACCGGACCAAAGGCTATTCCCTTTCGGGGACTCCGTCAAGAGCGGAAATGTGAATTTCATCGACTGCCGTGCGCACACCCCGCCAGTGACGGCCCCCGCTAAATACCATGCGCCAAAAGAGATGGCAGGCCCGTGAAAGCAGACTGCCAGTGTGAAAGGACTAGGGTGATTTTATGCAGGGCGAAGATAATCAGTAGCGAAGAAATAAGCCGTCATCGCCAGTCCGACAGTTATCACAAGATAGCGCAATTTCTTCGGGTCGGCCTTTTGCGCATAGTGGCCGCCCGTCCACCCGCCGGCCGTCGAGCCCAGAATCATGACCAGGCACTGCGGCCACAAAACCGCTCCGGCCACAATGAACGTGCCGACTGCAACCAGATTAATCGTAGCGGCCAGCAGAGTGCGCAAGGCATTCATACTATGAATGTCGCTCATGCCCAGAGCGGCCAGCATCCCCATCATCACAAATCCGATGCCGCCGCCGAAATAGCCGCCATACGTTCCCACCAGAAACTGCAGGACCGAGGTCGCGGCCAGCGCCAGCCACGATATCTTGCGCAGATCCGTGGCCTCGCTCCGTCCCCCGATTGCGCGCATCTTCGGGCCAAAGGCAAACAGCAACGTCCCGCCGAGCAGCAGCCACGGTATGGCGTGTTCAAAGGTCCGCTGCGGCGTCTTGATCAGCAACACTGCGCCCGCAAAACCACCCGCCACACTGGTGACAAGCAAAGGAAGCAGCAGACGGGCCGGCACATGCAAGCGTTTGAGATAGGTGAACACCGTTGCCGCCAGGCCCGGCCACAAGGCCACCGTGTTGGTGGCATTGGCTTGCACCCCCGGAAGGCCCGCAAACAGGAGAGCGGGAAAGGAGACAAAACTGCCGCCACCGGCAATGGAATTCAAAAGTCCGGCAATCGCGGCAGCGAAGAACAGAAAGATGGCCTGGCTTAAGTGCAAACCGTATTGTCAACAAAACAGCGAGCGGCTGGCAAATCTGCGGCTCCGCGTTGAGCGAATTCTCAAGATCGCTTTTGTGGTACTGCGCGGGTTCAGGATGGTGTCTTCCGGAGGAAACAGTCTTGAGCAACGCTGGACTTGCTGATTCGCCACGGCCGCTCCGTGTGCCCGTGTCTCCGTGGTGAGGTGTTCCGCAAACGGCACGCACGCCCAAAGCTCAACGCACTTACTGTTTTCTCACCTCAATGGTTCCGCGGTCAGAGCGGAGGGTGATCAGTGGGCCGCCTTTGCCCACCGTGCCGCGTAGCGTGGCGTTGCGGCGGTCGTTGTCGGCCTTCAGGTCGAAATCGGTATGGATGTCGCCGCCGGCACTCGAGGCATCAAGCTGGAACCCGGCATTCGCGGGCACGGTCAGCCGTATGTCACCGTGCCGGTTGGTGATTTCTACAGGGGCGAGAGGCGATTTGGGCCGCAGTCCCACCGGCGCGTTGCTGTCCTGAATATTCACCTGGCCGCTCACGTCCTCGAGGTGAACGCTCTTGCTGCGCGTGTCCAGGCGGAAAGGACCGGTAATGGAGTTGGCGCGCAGGTCATCCGGCTGCATGTCAAAGCTGCCATCGAGCGCAGCAAACTCAAGATCGGTGCGCGAGGTGGTGAAATGCACCCGCTTGGCGATGCGCGCGAGCTGCAAGTCTCCCCAGTACGTTCCGGTCATGGTCACCGTGCCCTTCACATCAGAAAGGTTCGTGTCGCTCACCGTGCCATCCAGGGTTATGTTCCCGGTGATGTTCTTCCCGGTCACCGATCCGTGCCGCAGATGGATGGCCGCATCGCCCTTGATCTGGTCAAAATTCACGTCGCCATGGTCGCTTGCGAGTTCAAGATTCCCATCACGCTGCGAGACCGTAATGTCCCCGTGATGCGTGGTAACCGAGACGGCCAATGCGGGAGGAACCTGCAGGTCAAGGTCGAACTCGCCATGCTGATAGTCGCCGCCGGTCAGGTCAAGGATGGCGACGCTGCCCTGCTCCACCAGTTTCGGGTTGGTGGAGTTGTTCAGGTTGTTGGCGTGCTCCTGCGAATCACTGCGCAGCGCCTTCTGAATAATGGCGTGGACCTGCTTGTCTGTGCTGGCGGTGATGGTGATATCGCCGCGATTGGCAAGAATCCTGAACTGGGTGGCGTTCACCGGCTGGGAGAAGTTATCACTGAAATCGTAACGGGTGCCAAACATGCCGCCGAAAAAATCGCCGGCATCGGAGTCATCGATCCCGATGTTGTCGCGCACACCCTGCCAGTCAACATGTGCCAGGCGCGTGATCGTGAGCCCAAAAAGAACAAAGAAGACAAGAAAAACGATGGCGCCGGCTCCCATGCGCGGCGTTGCACCGCCGCTCTGCCGGGACCACATATATTCCGCCAGCCGGATCACCCCGAGCAAAATCAGCAGCACGGGCCAGTAATCACTGAACCAGAACCAGAACGCGCGTGTGGAAATGATGCCGAAATTGCGCAACAGGAAAACTACGCCAATCGCGATCAAAACAATCGGACCAAACAACGACCGGTGCCGCCGCGGAGGATAGTAGGGCGTTTGCACAGGCGTACTCATGGCTTCACCTCCGGGTTTTGCTGCGCTGAAGGCGCTGGTGGCGGCGGAGGCGGAGCTGGATTCCAGGTGTTCGGCTGCGCCGCGTTCATGGGCGCCGAAGCCGGATACGGATCAATATGGTTTGCTGTGGAGGCTGTACGGCAAAAGAATGTGAACCCTCCAATCACCAGGAGCAAAACGGGCCAGGTCTTGTCAAAAGAAATGATCCAGTTTGTATCCAGCAGGAACAGGACTCCGAGCGTGATCAGGATGGCTGCTCCCATCAGCCCATGCGCCCGGCAGCGGGCACAGGAACAACGTCTGTTTCGTCTATAAACTGACATCATCTCCCCCTTATGTCCCCTGCCTCATGTGTCTATAGGCAATCCACAACCCCAGACCAATCAGAATCAAAGGCCAGGTTCTATCCATGCTGGGCAGATACCCGACGTTTCCCAGCAGAAACAGAACGCCCAAAACGATCAGCACAATGGCTCCCGTGGGCGTTTGCGTGTAGGCCCGCACATCCGGGGGCTGATTCTCCGCCGGGGAGGAACTCATCGCCGGCGCGGTGCTGCTCTCCGGAGCAGAACCGGCAGCCGTTGAGGCCACGAAGCGCGGCGGCGCCGGATGGCTCTCTTCCTGGATGCCGAAAATCCGTTCGATCCCCAGCAGGTCAGGCGCGGGCTGGCCCAGCATCTTCGCCTGTGCGGTCTTGTAGGCTTCAAAGGCCATGTAAAAGATCCAGAAAGCCACCATCAGCCCGAAAGCATCAATGCGGTTGGCCGCCATTACCAGGATCGTGAAGATCACCACGTGAATGAATGCCTTCAGGAACTGCCCGTTGTACATGGCGCCCACGCCGGGGATGAATCCCAGCATCAGGGCGAGCCCGGGGCTGGGAGCGTTTGGCACTGCGGCCACGGGAACCACCACAGGCTGCGCCCCAGCGGCCCCGCCGGCGCTCTGCAGGCGCGCGGCAATGCAGGGTTCGCAGTAAATGGCTCCCATTACATCGCGTTTACAGTTCTCGCAGAGCGCCTTCCCGCAAGTACGGCAGAACGCGGCTGCCGGTGTGTCAGTGTGTGTGGCGCAATTCATATCCTGGCTCCTTGGTGTTTCACAGTAGACTGGGCAACGAGAGAACCGTTCTGCTCCAGGCTGTTGTTGTCTTGAGGACGTCCGCTTGTATCGGGGGCCGAATTGCGGTTCTGTTCCTGCTTATCATTTTTGTTGTTTCTGTTCTGATCCGGGGTGGTGGCCCTCTTCAGGCCCTGCACCCGGGACTCAACTTCGTAGACAATCCGCATATTTTCGTAATAGCGCTGCACCCGGGCCTCAAGATGGGTGTATTCGAGCACCAGTGATTTGCGCAACGCGCTGGGATGCCAGTCAATCTGTGAGACCCGCACGCCCAACAGGTTCAGCGTGAGCGCCAGCGAGAAGAAAGCCATGGCGAACGAGGTGGCAAACCGGGAATGCAGCATCCCTGCCATGGACGCAGGCATCTTCTGCCGCAAGCGGCCAAGCCAGCCTTCGGGTTGAGCCGCAACAGGGGTGCGCTTTTCCGCCAGGCTGGTCGCAGCGAGAATGTTATGCAGCAGATTCCCGGGCGGCTCCACTTCCGGCAGAGCTCCCAACAGCAACATTCCTTCCCGTACCTCGGCGAACAAGGGGCCAC
>JBLMYN010000269.1:0-11694 GCA_050258305.1 Actinomycetota bacterium | reverse complement strand
AAGAGTCGCCCAGCCTGTTCGAGGAAGAAAACGCCGAGCACCGGCCGCTGCCTTACATCGTCATCATTATTGACGAGCTGGCCGACCTGATGATGCTGGACCAGTCGAATGTGGAAGAGTCGATCACGCGCCTGGCGCAGATGGCCCGCGCCGTGGGCATCCATCTGGTGCTGGCGACCCAGCGGCCCTCGGTGGACGTAATCACAGGCCTGATCAAGGCGAACTTCCCTTCGCGCATCTCGTTTCGCGTGGCCACCAAGATCGACTCGCGCACCATTCTCGATGCGAACGGCGCCGAATCTCTGCTGGGCAGAGGCGACATGCTCTATCTGCCCTCGGGCTCGGCGCGCGTGCACCGGCTGCACGCGCCGTTCACCACGGAAAAAGAGATCAACGCCGTGGTGGAATTCTGGCGCTCGCAGGCGCAGGCCCAGTATGAGCAGAAATTCCTTGAAGCGCCGAGAGAAGATAAGCAGGGAGTCGGCGGCTCGGCTGGTGATGGCGACGGCGACGACGAGCACGATGAGCTTTTCCAGGATGCCGTCCGCCTGGTGATCGAGTTCGGCAAGGCTTCTACCTCACTGCTGCAGCGCAGGCTGCGCATCGGCTACGGCCGTGCCGCGCACCTCATCGACCTGATGGAGAAGGACGGAATCGTCGGGGCTGCCGATGGTCCAAAGCCGCGCGAGGTGCTGAAGCGTCCTGACTGGCTGAGCGAAGTGGAAGAAGCGCTGCGCTGATGCCGTATTAACCCAGGCAGGAATCTCGCCGCGAATCAACGTGAACTGCAATTGAGGATTCGCGTTCCTTCGCAGCCGCAAAGTGGCCTTCTCGGGCACCCATTTGAATGCCGAGCGGGGCTGTTTCTGCAATCCGAACACAGCAAAGACGCTTCTGGCCGCCCGCCCTCTGAACCACTGGGTATTAGCTAGATGCTAATGGCTAACTGCTAAATTGCTGATCTAGTAACTATCTTGATTTTCCTCGCCCTGCCATGCACCATGGTGCGCGGTCTTTTCCCTTTATGAGCGCAACCGAACGACGCAAGTACGCACGCCGCCAGTGTGATTTGACGGTCGAGGTCCGGTTCAGCGGGCAGGATGAAACGCTTCTGGCCACAGTAGCCGACATCTGCCTTGGCGGGTGCTACATCTCCACGGTTTCACCGCCGCCCGCGGGCACCACGGTGATTCTCTGCTTCACGGGACCCGGCGAAGGCGCAACTCTGGCAGGCAAAACCGTCACCTCCATGCCGGGAAGCGGCATGGGGATTGAATTCACGGCGTCGCTTGACCCCGGCAGCGCCGAGCAACTGAAAGCGCTGATCGCCCGCCTGGATGACGAAACTCCCAAAGCCGCGCAACTTGCCATTTAGGTAACCTCTCCTGCTCGGTTGTACATGGCCCGGCCGTACGTTGGCCCTACTGCTCCAACGTAATTGCCCCACCCTGTCCGGATGGTGGAACAATAGGTGGCAATCAGGGTTCCGGTAGTGAGGAGTGTAGTTTATGGCCACTGAATTTAATGAGCGCCGCAGGTTTCCTCGTTATCCGTGCGACACAGGCGTTCGCATCCATCCCGAAAAAGGTAATGCCGGATACTGGGGAACTCTATCCGACATCTGCATTGGTGGATGCTACGTCTATACGTTCTCGCCGCTCTCTGTCGGGCAGTTGATCACCATGGAGATCAAAGCCAACGATGTTGAAATCAATATGGCGGGAAAAGTCGTGAGCTCGCATCCTGGAGTCGGGATGGGCATTGCTTTCCAGGGTTTCCTGCAAGCGGAAGGCGAAACGCATCTCAAGGCCTATCTGGCTCATCTGGCCAGCCAGCCGAAAGCGAAGGAATCAATAGCCGTCTTTCACTGATGTTTTCGCAGTCTCGGCGCAAGCCGCAGCCAAAAGGGAAATGCGCGCCGGTGTGCTAGCGCGCACAGATGCCCCGGATAACCTGCAGCGCCGCGTCGCAATCTTCCCGGCTCACGTCCATGTGAGTGACGAAGCGCATGTTCTCCGGATCAATGCCCGCTGCCAGCACGCTGCGCTCCGCCAGCTTGCGGCTGAAATCGGCCGTGTTCATGCCAACGCCCGCGATGTTGAACACCAGAATGTTTGTGACCACCTTCTTGGGATCGATCTTGATCCCGGGGATTTGCGCGAGGCCTTGCGCAAGCGCCTGCGCGTTCTCGTGATCCTCTTTCAGGCGCGCGGGCATCTCCTCCAGAGCAATTAAACCTGCCGCCGCCAGCACGCCCGCCTGGCGCATGCCTCCGCCCAGCGCCTTGCGGTAGGAACGTGCCTTCTCAATAAGCGCTTTGTTGCCCACCAGCATGGAGCCCACCGGCGCGCCAAGGCCTTTTGATAGGCAGAACATTACGGAATCGAACTTCTTTGTGATATCCGCCACCGGGCGGCCCAGCGCCGTTGCGGCATTGAAGACGCGCGCGCCGTCCAGATGCACCGGCAAGCCCATCTCGTGGGCGCGGTCGCAGATCTCATCGGCGACTTCCTGCCGATAAACCGTGCCGCCGGCCATGTTGTGCGTATTCTCAAGCGAGACCAGCCCCGTTTGCGCTTTGTAGTAAATGCCGGGCGCAATGCGCTTTTTGATTTCGCTCCATGTCAGCATGCCGTCTTCGCCATAGATGGGCCGTACCAGGCAGCCGGAGAATGCGGCCAGCGTCGCCATCTCATAGTTGAAGATGTGCCCGCGCTCCTCGCAGATAATTTCCTGGCCGTGCCGGGTATGGATCTTGATGGCGATCTGGTTGCCCATGGTGCCGCTGGGCACAAAGATGGCAGCCTCGCGGCCAAAAATCTGGGCCGCACGTTCTTCCAGGCGATTGACGGTCGGGTCTTCGCCGTAAACATCGTCGCCTACCTCGGCTTCTGCCATGGCGCGGCGCATCTCCGCCGTGGGCCGCGTGACGGTGTCACTGCGAAAATCCAGGGCGCGTCGGGTCTGCTGATTCGTTCGGGCGGAGGATTCGTTTGCTTCAACGGTCTTCGGGTTCATAGAATTTGGTAACCGGGTAATCTGGTAAATGGGTAATTGAGTTGCTTTGCGCGCCTTGAGCACACTGCGGGCTGCAGGCAGACTTCTGAGCAAAAAATCTCAATTACCAACTTACTCAATTACCCAATCGGCGCAGATTCTTCTTTGCCGATGAATTTCTCAAAGACCTCATTCGACAGCAAACGCCCGCGCGGCGTCAACTGCAGATTATCGCCGCTTCGTTCCACCAACCCGGACGAAATGAGGTCTTGAAAAATCGTGGCATATGTATTCAGTTGTTCGCCGAACTGAGATTGGAGCTGCTTGAGATCGATGCCGCGATTCAACCGCAGCCCGAGAAACAAGCTCTCTTCGAGCGCCTGTACCAGACCGACCTGTGTAACGGTGACTTCCGGCCCGTGCAGGAACCGGTCGTAGTTGTCGGTGGTGGCCAGCCGGAAGCTTTCAACGCCGTTTGCGCGCGCCGCGTTCGACGCGGGCAGCATGGAATGCGCATCCACGCCAAAGCCGAGATATGGCTGGCGCGTCCAGTACTTGAGATTGTGGCGCGATTCGAATCCAGGGCGGGCGAAGTTGGAGATTTCGTACTGCTGAATGCCTGCCGCATTCAGCCGCTCGCATGCTGTTTCATAGAATTCAGCCGTAAGATCCTCGTCGGGGACATCGTGCGCGTGGTAGCGCGTTCCACCGGCAATCAGCTCGCGTCCCAGCCGCGAATCTTCATCCACCTCCAGCATGTACACGCTCACGTGCGGCGCGCCGGTGGCGATGGCCTGCTCAAGCGAGTACAGCCAGCTCTCCCGCGTCTGGTGCGGCAATCCGGCAATCAGGTCGACGTTGATTTTGCTGATGCCCGCTTTGCGCAGCCGCTCGATGTCGCTCAGCGTCTTCTCCCGTGTGTGCAAACGCGCGACGGATGCGGCCTCTTTGTCCACGAACGATTGCACGCCCAGGCTCACGCGGTTAACGCCGCGTGTAACCAACGCCTGAATCACGGCGTCGCTTAGCGTGCCGGGAGCGCACTCGACCGTGATTTCGGCGCGCGGCAGGACTTTGAACCCCTGGCGGATTTGAAACAGCAGCTTCTTGAATTCTTCCGGGGGCAGCAGGCTGGGCGTTCCACCACCCAGATACACGGTGTCGATCACTTCTGGAATTTCGGCTCCGTGCTTCGCCGCGACAGCGCGTATGGCGCGCATATCTTCGATCAGCCGCTCAACATACTGTCCCATCTGCGCGGCCGAGAAGACTCCCGAAGCAAAGTTGCAGTAGGTACATTTGGAGCGGCAAAAAGGGACGGAAATGTAGAGCCCGAAAGACATATCTGAAGCAGTTGAAGTCTAGCTCACGATGCAACGATTGAGCCGCTGAGGCCAAATAAAAATGAGACCCTGCGTCAATGAGCTACAGGGCCTCTTCTGGTTTTCCCGGAGCATAAGCCAGAAAATAAAGATGGACGATGCGAACTTCGAACCAGACCTACAGGCTGTTCCGGCCTGCTGCCTTGGCCTTCGCCCAGCGTTTCTTTGCGGCCTCGGCAATTTTCCTGCGCGCTGCGGGGGAAAGATGCCGCGGGCCTCTCCTTCCATTGGCGCTGGCGGCTCTCCTGCCCCGTCCCCAGCCGCCGCGGCCACCGCTGCTTCGCAATGCTGCTATGGCGCGGTCTAAACGATCTCGTTCAGCTTCCAGTTCTTGAATAATCGATTGAGTGTCCAAGGGGGTTCATCTCCTTATAAGGATTCAAATTCTAGCAGGTGAACGCTCGCGCTGACGCGTTCCGCCGCTATAAATCATGCAAGGGGAACCATGACGGTGACGCCAAGCAGGTTCAAATCCGCCGGATGGCTGCCCCTACCAAAACTGAAACCAAACAACGAACCGGTAAAGATTCGTTTTCAATTATAGAATCAAAGTCTATGCTCAAACGAGCCGTCATCACAGGTATGGGAGTTGTCAGCCCCAACGGAATCGGGAACGCGGCGTTTTGCCAGGCCGTTCTGGCCGGAAAAAGCGGGGTCAAACGGATCACCCGCTTTGATGCTTCAGACTTGGCGGTCCAGATTGCCGGGGAAATCCCGGACTTCAACGAGCTGGACTGGATTGAGGCGCGCGAGCGCAAGCACGTCTCCCGCGCCGTGCCACTGGCCATCGCCGCTTCCACTGAGGCGCTGACAGACGCGGGCATAGATCCCGCAAAATTTTCGCTCGACCAGCAGCGCGAGATCGGCGTGGTTCTGGGCACCGGCGGCGGCGCCAATGACTTCACTGACCAGCAATACCATCTCTACTACCAGGGAAAGATCAAGCAGGTAAGCATCTTCACCATTCCCAGCGGGACCATGGGCACCATGTCCAGCGAGGTCAGCATGCGTTTCGGCCTCCGCGGCCTGAGCCACGTTGTCACCACCGGCTGCACCTCGTCTACTGACGCCATCGCCCACGCCCTGCGTCAGATCCAGCTTGGCACCCAGTCCGCCATGCTGGTGGGCGGCGTGGATTCTCCCCTGGCCTGGGGTATTGTCAAGGCGTTCACGCTGATGAAAATCATGACCGAGAGCTGGAATAACCAGCCGGAGCGCGGCTCGCGCCCGTTCAACAGCGACCGCGACGGATTCGTCATCGCCGAGGGTGCATGGATGTTTGTGATGGAAGAGTACGAGCGCGCGCGTTCCCGTGGCGCCCACATCTATGCCGAAATTGCCGGCTACGGTTCCACTTGTGAAGCGTTCCATCGCGTACGCCTGGTGGAAAACGGTGAAGAGCCTGCCCGCGCCATCGCCCTGGCCATGAAGGAAGCCGGAATCGCCCCCGCCAACGTCCATTACGTCAACCTCCACGGAACCGCCACGCAGTTGAATGACCGCATTGAGACCCGCGCGCTCAAGCTGGCCCTGGGTGACCACGCCTACAAAGTCCCGATGTCCGCGCTCAAGTCGCAGATTGGACACCCGCAGGGCGCCTGCGGCGCCGCGGGTGTCGCCGCCACGCTCATTGCCATGCGGCGCAAGCAGATCCCGCCCACCATCAACCTGGAAAAGCCCGACCCGGAATGCGACCTCGATTACGTCCCCGAATCGGGACGGAAGGCTGAGATTGAGCACGCGGTGTGCAACTGCATCGCGTTTGGATCAAAGAACTCCGCGCTGGTGCTGCGAAAGCTGCAAGAGTAGCCGCGCCGGGAATCTCACACGGTGTGCAACTGCATCGCGTTTGGACCAAAGAACTCGGCACTAGTGCGGCGAAAGCTGGAAGAGTAGCCAGCGAGGATTTCGAAACTGCGACCGGGAGCCGAGAGTATCTGTGACTGGCGAGAGTGCAGCGCCGTTAGGCGCGGCAGAGTTTAGCCCAGCCTAAGGCGAGCGAGCGCAGTGAGTGAAGCCGCAAGGCTGGGTAAGCGGGCTAAAAAACAATTCCACACGCCGTGGCCGGAGCGGAGCCGAACGGCGGAGCGACAATAAAAGAAACATTCTTATGCTCGTTTGGGACCCACTGCTCAAAGACGATTCCGTGAAGCAGGTCCGGAGATTCAGTCCGCTTCCCCGTCAGGTCACACTCCTTTTCTCGCGGGCATCCAACCAGATGTTCAATAGAAGGAGGTCACTATGCAGCAGCCAATACTAAGCGGTCCTGAGATTGCGCTCTTTGGCGGAACGCGGGTCGCCCTGGGCATCGGGATCGGTCTGCTCATCGCCGGACGCCTCAGCCCCGACCAGCGCAAAGGCGCGGGTATCGCCCTCACCGTGATGGGAGCGCTCACCACCGTTCCAATCGCTGTCCAGGTCATCTCCCGGGCCAAAACCGGCGATAAGAAATTGTTGTCGGTAGCGTAAGCAGATTCGCTACTGCGGTTCCCTGATCGGCCGCGCGGCGGCATAAGCATTTGCCTGCCTGCGTGACTCCGGGTAGAATTAATACTTACACGCATTCACACGCCCGTCGGCCTTGCCGGCGGGCATTTTCTTTTGGAGTCAACAATGACTGACACTGGAGCCAAAATAACTGATCCGGGAGCTGCACCGACTGACGCTGGAGATAAAGTGACTGATGCTGGAGCCACAACGACCGGCGACGAAGCCACAATCCCTAGCCCCGAAGCCAAAATGACTGACGCGGAAATCCTCACCCTGGTTGACCGTCTCGAGCGCTGCCTGCTGGACAGAACGGAGTTGCACCATCGCGACCACCTGGCCGTGGCCACCGCTTATCTCTATGCCGCCGACTTCGATTCCGCTCTCAGCCGCATGCGCGCCACGCTGCTCCGCTTCGCCGCCCATCACGGCGTCCCCAACCTCTACCATGAAACCCTCACCCGCTTCTGGATGAGCGAAATCTCCCGCCGGCTCGACCGCACGCTCTGCCTGCGCGAATCCGTCGCCCGCATCCAGGCCGCTCTGGCCGATAAGGATTTGCCATTCACGTATTACCGCAAAGAGACGCTCAATTCCCCGGAAGCAAAAAAGACGTTCGTTGAGCCGGATGTGACACGGCGGGATTTAATTGCGCCGGCGTAAGTTCTCACCACGGAGACACGCAGAAAGCCGAATCCGGCTTTTTCCGCTTGCGCCGGTCGGGTAAACGTTTGATAGTATTCCCCAAAACCCCTGAGTACAATCCATTGGCCGGGCCTTGATTATGAGAAGCGCGAGCTATCTTCTTTTATTGTGTTTCCTTGTCACCATCCCGCTCTATGCCCAAAGCCCCTGCGCTGTGAATTTGCCTGTGGGCCTCATCGCTCCTGACGGCAGTTTGTTGAACGGGCTCACCACAAAAGACATAACTGTCGAGCTTCATAAAAAGAAATTGCAGATTCACCAGATAAGCTATGACACCGGGACGCGCCGCGTACTCCTCATTCTCGACACCAGCCAGCGCCTCCCCGCCGAGGTTCGCAAAACCGAGGTGGCGCTGGCCCGGCACATTCTGTCGCGCAGCCGGCCGTCTGATACTTTCGCCTTGCTCACCGCCCGCGGAGCGGCAAGACAGGTGCGCTTTGCGCAGGGGAATAACGCAGTGATCAAGGCCGTGGAGGAGTTGGCCGCCGACCCTAAAGAGGATAAGAAAGCCGGCAGTCTGCTCGATGCCCTGATGGAGGGCGCAGGCTGGTTTGGCACGCCGCAGACCGGCGACGCCATTCTTGTCATGTCCGACTATCTGCAACATGACACCGAGGGCGAAGGATTCCAGAGCGGATTCGCCACCAATACTGGTCCCTATTACGAGGACTCCCGCTACAACTTTCGTACGGTGGCGGAAACGATTGCGCGCGATCGCATTCGCGTCTTCAGCGTGCAGTTTGGCGCCATGTCGGTGGATCCAGCAACCTATGAGCCCAGCGACGAAAACCTCCTCGGCCTGTCTCTCGGCAGCGGAGGTTCCCTGCTGGAATCACCCATGCGGTGGTATGGAGGATACAAAGTAACCCCTGCGGCACTTGAAGGTCTCGAGCATCAGGTCTACCAGCTTTACGGCTCCATCGCCCAGTTCTACCTCCTCAACGTCGACGCCCCCATGCCGCTGCACCGCCAGCAGTGGAAGCTCGAACTCGCCCGCGACCTGCGGAAAAACACGAGAGCGCTGTATCCGAGGTGGTTTGATCCGTGCGGGACGGAAGAGAACGCGAGAGCGGGGCAGTAGGTCCTCGACCGCAATAGAAACACCAGGCCTGCAATTCGCAGTATCAAGGTCTCATCCTGCTCTAGAGAACGCACGATGCTTCCTTTTCCCCTTTCCAAATTCCTGGGACGACAAACATAGATTGCTTTATTTTGCCGCACGCCCTGAATCAGAACGCGCGCAAATAAAAGCTGACAAGTTGAGGCCTGATGGCTTTCGCCTCAGGTGTATAAGGGCCGAGGACGCGAGGCATGGGCGCGCCGCTACGAGTTACAAATTGGCTGACTACCAGGCTGTCCCTTGTGCTATTTGTAGCGGCAGGTCGCAAATCCAGCTGAGAATGCGGGCTTCCATAGACTGTCATGGCCTGCAAGCTGCGCGGGAGTACCTGAAGGCGGAACCGGCTGTGCGGGAGGAATCTGACACGGCTGAGGGTATTTCGCCGGAATCGCTTGTCCGGGCAAATAGTCGAGATGGCCATAGCCAAGTTCTTTGGGTATTTGCCAGCCCAAGTGCAGGCGAGAACCGATCTCATCAGGTTTGGTGGGCCCCTCACGGCCGAGAGCCGCATGATAATACGGGTGACCACTATCGATGATGCCCTGAATGGGATTTCCAAGAGGAAACGCTGCGGCAAGGACGGCATCGCGAATGGAGGCTAGAAGGGAGATCTGCTCGACCTTGTTCGCAGCGTTAGTGTATTCATTCGTGAGGCAATTGTTATCAATGGCCCCGGCCATCAGCAAAACGCGGTGAACACTGCTCCGGTTTAACCCGCTGATGGTCTGCAGCACAACCCGCGCGCCGAGGGAGTGTGAGGCAAATGACAAGGCGGCCGCGCTGTTGAAATTTTTGTTCAGAAACTCCGACAGCATCTGGCCCGATCGAATAGCTTCATGTCCTTCCACTACGTAATCAACAAAGATGGGTATGAAGCAATCGCCCGGCCATAGGACGCCAATTTTGACCGCGTTTCCGATGTCAACGTTTTCAAGCCAGAAATTCAGGTGTTCGATGCCGTGCTTCTGGTTAACGTTGAAGCCGTGAACGGCGAAGAAGACTTCTTGTCCTCGGACTGCGGCGACAAGCTCCGGCGTGAGGTCACCAATGAAACCGAGGCGATCAGAATCAATGACCTTGACGTCCCCAGAAACGGGTCCGCCAACGGAATGGGCGCGCGTGCTTAAGAACCAGTGCGGCATGGGTTACTTCTTTCCGAATTGAAAGGCTTGTGCCGCGGTTGAGATGGCCGAGGCAATGTCCTTTGCGACCGGAGCAATTGGGGTGGAAACCAGGCCTGCCAGTACAGCGAACGGCAGTCTGTGAAGGAATTCACCTGTTCCGAAGACCAGCAATGCTCCCACAATTGCAAGTACGAGGGCAACGGGAATCGCCGCCGCCTTTGCGGAGTTTCGGTACCGTTGATCGGCGCGCTGATAAGCCTGGTCGAGACGCGTGTTCAGCAGCAAGTCGAAACGGCCATATACGTCGCTCTCCTGCTGGGTAAAGCCAGCGCTGTCGCCGGCTTGGATTTTTGTCGCCACCTGCTTAAGGATTGCGGCATTCACGCCCGTCAGGGCGGCAAGCGCCTCTGCAGTGTCAGGAAGGAGCCGCAGCTTGATCAGCGATTTCGCGATGCTGATCTGGTTGCCTTTATCAACGCCGTTGATCCATTGCGATTGCAGGGTATAAATGATCGCGTCGCGGCTCAACTCGGTCTTGTCCAGGGACGCAAGCGGCGGAGTAAGCTTCACGACCTCCGCCCTTACGAATTTGAACCCTGCGCGGGAGATCCCGCCTCCAGGCAGTACCTTGAAACTGTCTACCAAGCCGAAAGCAGCAGTTCCGAGCGCACCGATGGCAACGATCTCCGTGCCCAAATTATTCACCACCGTGGTTGCGTCCATCCTCACACCCCCTGATAGAATCCACAGTCCTAACTACAACACAACGGAAGGCATCGTCTTTTCCCTTTTTCCTTCAGGGCCTTTACCGCTGATGAACGCTGATGAACGCGGATCAGAAACCAGCAATCAGCAGGCAGTCGTCAGCATTCAGCCCTTCGACATCATCGCTAAAGCTTAGAACTCACCACGGAGTCACGGAGAAAAGCGGAGAATCTGCGCCGGTTTTACCCTGATCGAAAAATTGCTTCTGATCAGTGTTATCAGCGTCATCAGCGGTAAGGTTTTTGGTTTTTCAGATGACGGCGATCACGGCGATTACTTCAGCCCCGCCGCGTCGGCTGCGATATCATGGCGGTCGAGCTGCGCGGCCACGCGGATGCCGCTGAGGCCGTGAATGTACTTGGCCACGCCTTTGTACAGGGACTCGGCAATCTGCTGGCGGTAGGAACCGGTCTTGAGCTTTCTGGCGTCGTGCGGATTGCTGACGAAGGAGATCTCAGCCAGGATGGAAGGCATGTTGGCGCCGATGAGCACCACGAAAGGCGCTTTCTTTACGCCGCGATTGCGCTCGCCCGGGTTCTTGCCGTTCAGGCCCTTGTAGAGCGACTGCTGCACGTCGGCGGCGAACTCGCGTGACTCTTCAATCTTCTCTTTCAGCGCGATCTTCTTCACCAGGTCCTGCAACTGGTGAATGGACTGCTGCGATACGGCGTTTTCGCGCGCCGCCACTTCCAGCGCGTCCGGCGACGAGGTGAAGTTCAGGTAATACGTTTCCACGCCGCGCGCGCTGCGGTCGCGGCTGGAGTTGGCGTGGAGGGAGATGAACAGGTCCGCGTGTTCTTTGTTGGCAATGGCGGTGCGCGTCTCCAGCGGGATGAAGGTATCATCGTCGCGGGTGTAAACCACCTCGGCGCCCAGCTTGTTCTGCAGCAGTTTGCCAAGGCGCAGGGCCACGTCCAGCACCAGGTCTTTTTCTTCCAGACCGTTGGGACCGATGGTGCCGGTATCGTGCCCGCCGTGTCCGGCATCGACCACGATCTTGCCGATCTTGAGCCCCAGCGCCCGAATCAGGGAGCGGTCGCCATCAGCGGTGGGAGAGGCCACGTGCGTGGTGCTGGCAGGTTCATTTTTCCTGCCTTCGTGGCGCGCGGCCGCG
>JBLMYN010000268.1:0-8054 GCA_050258305.1 Actinomycetota bacterium | reverse complement strand
GCTTTACGCCGATGGAATAGATCCCAGGGGAAGTCTCATGAATGCTGCGGTCCAGCACCATGGCTGATTTAGGAGTTTTGCCATAACCTTCCATGCTGAACATGGGAGCAGCCATGCCTTCCTGGTAGAAGTAAATGCGGCGGTCGGCTGCGTTGGCCACAAACGCCGAGGTGTCATCCAGAGCGGGAGCAATGGCATCGGCCAGAGTGATGGAGCCATCTCCCGGGGCAGACTGGCCGGCAACAAAATGCGCCGTGCCATCGGTTTTGCCTACATCCGAGAGCGGGATCAGGGTAACGTTGTCACTTCCCCGGGTGCGGACATAAACATAGGCTGTGGTAAAGGCCAACTGGTCCGGAGTACGGCCGACGTGATAAAGCTGCTTCACCTTGTTGGAAGACACATCGAACAGCAACACAGTGTTGTCAACACCGTTGGCGACAAAACCCCACCGCCCATCGGGCGTAATCCTGACAACATTGATCCCCGGCTTCGCGGAAATTGCCCCGCTCAATTTCTCGTCCTCAGCGGAGATCACACTGATTTTTCCTTCCGCGGCGCTGCTTACATATACAGCTTTGCTTTGCGAGGAGTAGGCCAGTGAAACCGGCGAACGGCCCACGGGCACATCGCTGATCTTCTCCAGCTTTTCCGTGCTGAGCACTGAAACCGTGGCGGCGTCCTGATTGGTCACATACAGGTGCCTGGCTTCATCGAACGCAAGTTCATGATGGCCGCTGCCGGTGCTTATGTGGCCCACCGCCTTTAGCGTGCTCGCATCCACCACGGTGACTCCGCTGTCAGGACCGGTGGTATCGTTGCCAACCCAGAGATATTTTCCGTCCGGCTGCAGCAGAACGCGGTGCGGAGAAGAGCCGGCAGCGATGGTCGTCTGAACACGAAACGTCAGCGTGTCGACCACTGCAACGCGATTGATGGATGGCATGCTGACGAAGAGGTGATCATGATCGCCGGTCAACGCCCAATCCTCGCCCGGCGCGGGAAGATCAACCGCCGCATAGAGCCTGCTGGAGCTGAAACCGACGCGCGGATCGATGACAAGGATTGACGCTTCTTTGGTCAGCGCCAGCACATAGTACGTGTTCAGATCCACTTCCGGACGCGCAGCGAACTGCATTTGCAGGAAGGACTGTATTTTGGCGTGACACGCAGCCTCATCCACCGGCTGGCTGTTCAGCTTTTCATCCATCCAGGCGGCCACGTTGAGTCCGGTGAGAGGAGTGCCCGCAGCGTCAGTAAAGCGGAACTGCATGATGGCCTGCTCGCCTTCCACAGGATCTGATTCACTCAACTGGCTCAGGCTGACGGGAACTGGTCCCCGCTTCACCATCACATTCTTCAACGACGGAACAATGCGAAAATCGACTTTGACGCCGGAGATTCTGGCCGAATCTCTCCAGGCGGTTTGCCATTCGTCTTCCGCTGCCTGCGCGCGTGATTCCACCATGCCTTGGCGGTGCGCCGCTGCCTGATGCCCGGCATGATCTACCGCCGGCTTGTCCGTCCGCTGGGCATCTTCGTCCCGCAGGGGAACGCTCTTGCGCCCTGAAGACTGGGCGAGTACAGCGGAGACACAGAACAATATTAGAACGAGAGTGAAGATCGCTTTGGATCGGCTCATAGTCATGTCAAATCCTGAACGCAAACTGGTTGCGGAAAACGGGGAGCAGCCGTTGGCGGCTGCTCCCTGCATTTACTTTGCTGATTGCCGGTCACTGAAATGATCAAGACAGAACTGCTTTACATCGTCCGCGATGATCGGATTAAAGGTGGTATTGGCCTGATACTGTCCCAGGTACTGTTCATTTGGGTCGCTGAAATACGTGCAAACGGAGAGCTGGCTTCCGTTGCCGGTTGTCTTCACGCTGGCTTGAATCGTGCCTTCACGCCCGTCGGGGTACGTGGTACCCGGGAACGTGAGCTTAACCATCTCCGCATACGCTATGGCAACGAACGCCAATAGAAGAACCGCCGCAACAACATAACGTTTCATTCACTTTTCCTACCGGTTTTGATTTACTTCCATTGAAAGTACTGCCTTCAACGAAGCGGCATCACTTTCGGCTTGCTCTCCCAGTACCCGGCGTCCGCAGGACGTGTTTCGCGTTCTTGTTCTATGAGTGCTCACGATCGCTGTCGAAAGATATAGGTGCTGTTACCTAGCGAACCACTCAATGTGTTAAGCGCACGAATCAACACTGACTTGTTTAGGACATGCATAAGCAGTCTTAAACGAAGAGGAGCAGTCCCATCAGGCTGCTCCTCTTTCGCGATTACGGCGTTACGCGGAAAATGCCCCAGAGTCCGCGGTCGAACTGGAAGCTCTGGTGCGTGCGGTACAGGTAATCGCCGGGCACTTTGAAATTCCCGCCCGCGCCGTTCACGGGCAGAATGTCAAAGTGGCTGGAAGGACCAACGCCCATCTGCGAGCCTTCCCATTCCGAGAATGGGTTGTTCACGAAGATGTTGCTGGACAATGGCTGGTCCGCGATCACGGTGGAGCCAATGACCGGAGTGCCGAGAATGGTCACGCCACTTACGGCACCGCCAGTCGGAGTCGACGTTGTGGTGTAAGGCTCTTCTTCCCACACGTGACCGTGCAGGGCGAAGATGTTGTTGCGCTGGTGGCCCACCGGATGCAACAGCCGCAGGCGAACCGGCGTTCCCGCCTTGGCAGTGAAGATCGGGGTTTGCGGATCTCCACCCACCAGGGCATTGCTCAGCACTTTTGTGAAGTCAATGTCCTTGGTGAACAGGCTTGAGATGATCGGCTCACCGAAGTCCGTGGTGCCCGTAAGCGGCGTCTCCGGCGGATAGCCCATACGGAACCAGTGCGGTTCAGTGCGGTAGTTGTAGGCCACTTGACCGGTATCTTCCGGATCTTCCTGGCCTGCCAGCAGGCCGACCGGATTGCCGCTCGCATAGCGCATGTTGACGTCGTTCTGAGTGATCAGAACAAAGTCACGGAACGACGTGCCATCAGCCTTTGTCACCGTTGCCTGCGCTCGCGTGGTCGCGTCCTCAACCCAGGTTGAACCTTGCGGTTCAATCACCATGGCCCCGATCGCGCCCTTACTGCCCTGCTTGAAGATGTCGGCGGGCATCAGGTTGACCGCGCCGAACTCCACCGGCGTGGCGATCAGGTTCATGTTGGCGTCAAGACTCAGGTGACCGGCGTACCACGTATAAGTGATGGGCTTTTGCGTGGGGCTGATTACCTGCGTATTGTTCTGACCGATCTGGAACCCATCGCTGTCTTCCAGGTTCAGGGCCAGCAGTTCCGGATGCAGGCCCGCGAAGTACGAGGGATGGACCTGGTTGGCGTTGAAGTCGTTCACGATCATCGGGAACGTGCTGTAGCCCGCCAGATCGGGAGGCGTGGTTGTACCCAGCAGGTTGTTGAGCGTGACCTGAATGCAGTCGCCGGCGGCGGCACGCAGGATCAGCGGCTCAATGGGGACCCCGGGCTTCAGCTTGTTGTTCGCATCGAGGTCACCGCTGCGAACGTAAAGCATGGCCGTGGGATCGTTGAGCGGTCCGGATTCAGGACCGGTCTGGGTCGTGCCGACCGAAGTCGTGCGCGAGTTGTAGACCAGTTGTCCACCGGCCACAGCATTCTGCGCCAGTACCAGCGAAACGTTGAAGCTGCGCACCGGAGCAGCCTTCGGGCACACGCCACTGAACTGCTTCAGGTTGGCAATGGAGCTGTCTTTGCCGCCTTGCGGGTTGTTGGGCAGGACCAGAAGGTCATTGCGGCCGTTCTTGTAAGCGCGCATCAGACCCCATGAGCCGTTCCACATGTCATCCGCGGAACCACTGGTCTGCCACAGGAAGTCCACCGGACTGGTGGTTTTGCCGGCCAATGGCGGCAGATCGAACTCAAAGTGTTCGGAAATGCCGGTCATCTGGCTGGCGCGCCAGCCCGAACGCGGATCGCTCGGTTCACGCAGCCACTTGTTGCCGTGGATGGTGAAGTTGTGGCCTTCCTCGTGCGCGCCCACCAGCATGCGGACCTGCACCTTGTCATTCTGGTACGTGCGGAACAACGGGGTGTAGGGGTCCTGCGGGCTGAGCGCCTGCGTCAGAGGCGGATAGAAGTTCGGTTGAATGTTCAGGTTTCCGTCAGCGCGCGGGAAGTCCTGGAACGCCCAGGCCAGATCGCCGGCTTGTCCGGCGGCCTGCAGCCCGGTCTGCGGATCGCGCACGCGCAGCGCAACAGGTTCATTGCGGTAGTTGACGGTCATGGTGCCTACGTCATCGGCGGATATAGCTTCCGGACATGGCGGAGGCAGTATGTTTCCAGGCGTGCTGCCGGGACACTGCGTGGGCGGTTGCAGCAACACGGTGGAAGTCCCAAGCGGAACTTCGTTGCGAGCCGGGGGATTGACCGCAACATTGTTCGCCGTGTAGGCCAGCGCGTAGTCCTGATACTCAACCATGAACTCGCGGTACGCCAGCGATGGATCAGGAGGAATGATGGCCGCCTGCCAGGTTGTCGGTCCGCCGTCATCGCGTCCGCCCAGCACGGCGCCAGTTTCGTTGTCTTTCCATACGGAACCTTGCGGCTCAATCAACAGTCCGGCATACAAGCCGGCCTGCTGGTGAGTGGAAGGCCCGAAGTGATCGTGCGTGAAGACGGTGCGCAGCGTGCGGTCCTGCCCTGCGTTGTTCAGCGTGGGGTCGGCATACCAGCGCTCCACGACAATCTGCGCACCCAGCCCTTCCGGTCCGGTAAAGAACGGATGCTGAGTGGCAACCAGTGTTCCTGGCGATCCATTCCAGGTTCCTCCGGGAGCATCAATCGCGTTGATGCGTTCCTGAACTTCCTGATTGCTGAACGCGCCTTCTTCGTAGTTCCAGCCGTTGCCGGCGCCGTCCGAGGACAGCACGTCAAACTTCACCAGGTGAATGTGCTGGCCGAGAATGTCAGTCGGCGTACGCACCTGGAAGTCGTCCTGCTGATACTCGTTCGGCACCAGGTTGCTCATCTTGAAGGTGATGCAATCGCCCGTGTTGGCACGAACGAACAACGGCTGCGGTGGGCGCGTACCGGCGCGGGTTGCCGCTACGTCATCCCAGAGCACGGACATGCGGTGCTGCGGGAAGTGCCAGCCTTCCTTGTTGTATTTGACATCGAGTTGTATATCGGCGCTCTTGTACAGGCGCGGAGATCCCACCGGGTTCCCGGCGTCGTCGACGCAGGGGTCGGCGAAGGGAGCTCCTGCCACGGCGGGCAGACCGTTGGTGATGAATGTGGCCGGCGCACCTGTTTCAGGAATGAAGCTGGAGTGGTTACGCTGCGCGTGGAATGCAAACGCAGCCTGCTCCACCGCAGTTCCGTTTTCCGGAATCTGTGTGGCCTGCACGGCAATCAGCGTCTTGTGGAAATCAAGACGGTTATGGGCTTCCTCGTAGGTTCCGCTGTGGATGATGTGCCGCGGCAGTCCGCCATCAAACTCGGTGAACATGGGCGGGTGCGACGGACGGTGACCGGCCTCAGCCGCTACGAAGAACGGATAGCCCGGGTTGCCGTTACCGGAAACCTGAACCTGGCCGTTCACGATCTGAACGTTCGCTCCAGGCAGCGGCGCCATCGCAATCGTGGGAAGAGGAACCAGCGCCGGAATCGGCGAGCCGACCGGAATTTCTCCGTCAGGATAGGCGCGCGAGCCGGGCGCCGGACGTCCATTGGCATCGAGCTGCGTGCCGGCTTCGAACACGTCATGCACGCGCCACAAACTCCACATTCCCTGGCCGAAGTGCGGGTAGAAGTGGCAGTGGAAGATGGAATCTCCAGGCGTCTGGTTGCGGTTGCCGCCGCCGTTGTAAGTCATTTCCAGCGTGAACGCAGCGCCCGGCCCAAGCGCCTGGCTGTCGTCATAGCTGGAGTTGTCGCTGTCCGGCGTGTGCACCCACTGGTGCGCATGCTGGTGGTGAATATGGTGTTCCTTCACTCCGCCGTGCATAATGCGGAATTTCGTGTGATCAGCGATGTAGCTGTGGTAGACGTTGGACGGATCGTCAGGATAGAGAACCTTGGTGGCCTTGGGTCCCGGGATCACGTTGCCCTGGGCATCGCGCGTATTCGCGGGGATGTCCACAATCTGCGCGGGATCGCCCACGGCCCACGAGCTGAGGAAGTTTTCTTCGTACTTGCATTCCGTGCAAGGCCCTTCCGGCCCGACCTTCAAACGGTTGGCCAGGATTTCAGAGCCAATGCCCGCCACGCCATAGTTGATACCGAAACCGTCCTTGGCGCTGCTGAGCGTAAAGCCAAGACCGGCGCTGATGGGAGCTTCCGCCGGCGGCGCAGGGTTGTGCAGCGGATCAAAGAACTCCGGAAACGCCTGCACGGCGCCGATTTCATCGTGGTAGATAATCGTAAATTCGCGGAATGGCTCTTCGCGATTCGGGAGCTCAGGATCTTTCGTAAACGTGCCGGCGGGAAAGCGTCCGGGCTCGCCGGCCGCGCTCAGCGGTCCGGTAATCATGGCCGTCAGGTCTGACTTCACGATTTCATTTCCGTTCAGCATGTTCAGAACGGGCTGTCCTGCCTGCGGATGACCGGTGGGATACACGGCTTCGTAATTGACGATGGGATGCCCGTCAGCAGTCTGGCCGACCTTTGCGAACTGAAGATCGTCATAAGTAACCTGGCTGCGATACCAGCGCGCGCCTTTCGGCTCCACGTTGACGGCTCCGAAAAGGCCGGCGCTTTGCTGGCCGCCATCTCCTTCGCCGCCCACCGTGTCCGTGCTGTACATTACGTAGCCGCCCTCGTGCTGGCCGAAGAGCGTGTACGTTGCTGAAGCGCCCGGGGCGACAAGGCTGCTCGCGTTCGCGCCCACAAACGATCCATCCGAGGCAATGCTGCCCACAAGCTGCATGCCGATCACATGGACGGAAGCATGGCGCGTGTTGACCTGATCGTTGTCCTTCCGGGCGGGAGCGAGCAGGTTTTGGAAGTTGATCTGTAAACAATCGCCGACGTTCATGCGCAGCACAAGCGGCCGCGGCCGCTTGTCAGAACGCAATTGAACGTTACCGGCGGAAAGTGTTGTGCCGCTGATGGGAACCACATCGCGCCGCAGCGCGAAAATCATCCCCGTGGATTCCAGGGCGCCCAGGCGGTTCAGGAAGAACGGCTGGTCCAGGGCCACAACGTTCGCAGTCAGAGTCCGACTGCATGTGGCCGGCGTTGTCTGCGCATGGAGCACGGGCGGCAGCAACATTGCCACCGCAACAGCCACGAGCAAGACAGAGAAGGAGCGAAGAATATATCGCGAGCCAATGTGCGACATAGATCCTCCGGAGTTGCAACGAACGCAAATCCAATTAAGTTGTTAGCGGATCCTGAAGAAGGCCTGTACAGCCGAACCTGTTGGGCCAGGTGTTTACTGATTTTTCCGGCTGCAAGGGCAAGGCATCTTCGATGTGCCTTTCCTCCTTGGCAACTTCACTCGAGAGGGTGACGAGGAATGTACTCAGGATTGCGATTTGCTGTCAAGAGAATTTATTGCCGAAGGCATTATTTTGTCGCACTGCGATCCAAGTGTCCCGATTTGGAAATGGAAATGGGGAGCGCGGATTGGCTCGAAAGGAAAAAAGAGCCCAATCTTTGTTCCCTCCACCGGCTCCCCGCCTGATTTTATTAGGAGCGGGAAGTTATTGTGAAGGTGTTGATGCAACCGGATTGCGCGGAAATAAAAGATCGTGCAAATAAGAGTCCGCGCAAAAAAAGCTCCGGCTCAACACCAACCGCACTCGGGATCCGCATTAACCTCGGATGCGTTTCAGACTTCGTTGAGCCGGAACCCAGATTTACCCCTCTATGGTCTTGGTGGGGAGCAGATTCAGGAAAAATATAATCTGCCGAGGTTTTGTTCGCGGAAGAACACATAACCTCCACCGCGTTTCCGACTGCATTGAACATGCACTCTCCTTCCATTCCTTCCATCTCATTCAAACAGCGCGATCATCCCGGCTCACGCGCGCCATCCTACTGACCATTCGCTGCGCCCGGTTGCCGATAG